>DAOTWU010000438.1:0-3354 GCA_034435735.1 Anaerolineae bacterium
GAACAAAACTACCCAGAGTTCTGGCGAGCTTGTGGAATAAATCTATGTTGAGGATAGAGTATTATGTCTCTTGTCAGTTATCTTGAAGCGATACCCAAAGCTGAACTATATATTCAATTAGAAGGCGCTATGCGTACGCAGACATTACGCATGATTGCCGAACAAAATGAAGTGCCGTATAGCGATAAGGATTACCAACAATGGTTGGATGCACTTCAATCTCCAGACCCGTCTGCATACGAGACTTTAGCACGTGCTGTTAGCCGCTGGCTACAAATGCCGGAAGATTTAACCCGCGTTGTTTATGACTTAGGTGTAGAGCTTTCTAAGCAGAACGTTCGATATGCCGAAGTCATGGTCAATCCTTCTTATTATTTGCAAAACGGCTGGAGTTTTGATGATTTCTTCAATGCACTCACAGATGGGGCAGACCGTGCGCTTCGCGGTTGGAACGTCCATATGCAATGGATATTCGCTATCCAACGTAGCGAACCCCGCCGTGCCGATGAAATATCTCGCTGGGCGACGAACATCACATCGCAGCGGGCTGGTGTTGTTGCCTTAGGGCTATTTGGTCGTGAAGATGCCCAGCCTCTAGGCCAGTTTGAACGCGCTTTCCGCACTGCAGAAAAGAAAGGTCTACCCCGCGCGCCTCATGTTGATAATGATGGCGAGAAAGATGAAATTCTCCCCGCATTTGATATGTTGTTACCCAACCGCCTTTATAGTGCGTGGGGCATTCACGACATTCCCGAAGCGATTGATCGCCTCGCTGCTGAACGCATTCCAGTGGTTATTTCGCTCGCCCGCGCTATGAATTTGGCGTTTGTTTCCAGCTACGCCGATTATCCGCTTCATCAAATTTATGATGCTGATGTACCTTTAGTCATTGGGGCAGGGATGCCAACTTTCTATCAGACTACGCTTACAGACCAATATCGCCTTATTGTTGAGGAATGCGGTTTTGAGCTGCAAGAGCTGGAAGAGATGGCCTTGAATGCTGTGCGTTATAGCTTCTTGCCAGATGAAGAGAAACAAACCCTATTGGCAGATTTCGAGGCGCAATATCAAACTTTGCGTGATGAGCATCTTTCCAATGCGGGTGAGGGGGATGGTGTAGAATAGCTTTGATATGCACTGAAAAACAAAAAGCGCCGTGGCCTGATACCGCGGCGCTTTTGTATTATCTAGATGGCACGATTAGACTTCAGAGAATTCACCCTCTACCACATCATCCTGTGGGTTAGATGAGCCTTCTGCACTAGTGCCGTTAGTTGCTTGCTGCTGCGCTGCATACATTTGCTGCGCTAATGCATGCGTCGCATTTTGTAGCGCCTCTGTCGCCTGCTTAATGCGGTCAATGTCCTCGCTTTGCATGGCTTCTTTGACATCCGCAATCTGCTTCTCGATGGCACTGCGGTCACTGGCTGGAACTTGCTCGCCCAATTCGCGCAGTGATTTTTCCGCTTGGTAGACCAGCATGTCAGCTTCATTACGCGCTTGAACCAATGCACGGCGGCGTTCATCTTCTGCGCGATGCTGTTCAGCTTCTTTCACCAGTTTATCAATGTCTTGTTCGGATAGGTTGGTTGAAGCTGTAATCGTGATTTTCTGTTCACGTCCAGTCCCCTTGTCTTTAGCGCTCACATTGAGAATGCCATTAGCATCGATGTCAAACTTCACCTCAATCTGTGGCACGCCCCGCGGTGCTGGTGCAATGCCTTCCAGGCGGAAGCGCCCTAGCGACATATTATCGGCTGCCATTGGGCGTTCGCCCTGTAACACATGAATGTCCACGGCAGTCTGGTTATCTTCTGCTGTTGAGAAGATTTCCGATTTGCTCACCGGAATTGTCGTGTTACGTGGGATGAGCACCGTCATCACGCCACCCATTGTTTCAACACCTAGACTGAGCGGCGTAACATCTAGCAGCAACACATCTTTCACTTCACCAGCTAGCACACCAGCCTGCAAAGCTGCGCCAAGCGCTACAACTTCATCCGGATTTACACCTTTATGTGGCGCTTTGCCGAAGAATTTCTCGACAAATTCCTGCACCATCGGCATACGAGTTGAACCACCGACCAGGATGATTTCATCAATATCGCTGGGTTTCAGTTCCGCATCTTTCAGCGCTTGTTCAACCGGTTTGCGTAACCGTTCCATCAAGCCACCAGCCATTTGCTCAAATTGAGCACGGGTTAATGTCATGTTCAAATGACGCGGCCCGCTGGCATCAGCTGTGATGAACGGCAAGTTAATTTCAGTTTGCACAGTGCTGGATAGCTCAATCTTAGCTTTTTCAGCCGCTTCTTTCAGCCGCTGCACTGCTTGGCGGTCTTGGAGCAGGTCAATGCCAGTGTCTTTCTTGAATTCTTGCACCATCCACTGAATGATGATTTCATCCCAGTCATCACCACCAAGGAAGGTGTCGCCACTGGTAGAACGTACTTCTACAACACCATCACCCACTTCAAGGATTGAGACATCGAATGTGCCACCACCAAGGTCGAACACCAGGATGGTTTCGTTCTCCTGCTTGTCCAACCCATAGGCTAGTGCAGCCGCTGTAGGTTCATTGATGATACGCAGCACTTCTAAACCAGCAATGCGACCAGCGTCTTTTGTCGCCTGCCGTTGGCTATCATTGAAATAGGCCGGCACAGTAATCACCGCTTGGGTAACAGGTTCACCAAGATACGCCTCTGCATCTTGCTTCAGCTTGCTTAAAATCATCGCGCTGATTTCTTGCGGCGTATAGTTTTTACCCGTCGCGGGAATTTTTACCTGTGCATCGCCTACTGGCCCTTCAACAACTTTGTAGGGCAGACGTTCCCGAATGCCATCAGTTTCGTTGTATTTTTTACCCATCAATCGCTTGATGGAGAAAATTGTATTCTCTGGGTTGACCACCGCTTGCCGCTTCGCTGGTTGGCCAACTAAACGCTCTTTGTTTTTGTTGAATGCGACAATCGATGGGGTAGTGCGGTTACCTTCTGCATTTGGAATGACAACAGGTTCACCGCCCTCTAAAACGGCAACCACCGAGTTTGTTGTACCGAGGTCAATACCAACTATTTTTCCCATAATTGCTCCCCTTTCTTCTCTCCTCAGGATTCTGCTGTTACTTTACTTTGTGCCTGTAGGATAGATGTCAAACTTTCGTAAAAGCTGCATCGGAGAAGCATCAGAACTATATAAACGCTTTTGAGGCTCGCCATAAAATTAAAAACGCCGTAGTGATCACTACGACGCTATACTTCCTTGAAGAAGTTGAAATGCTTATTTCACTTCTGCTTTGCGCAAAAGCTCTATAACCTGTAGTAAAACCTGTCGCACACTAGATTTTTGTGT
>DAOTWU010000439.1:0-25013 GCA_034435735.1 Anaerolineae bacterium
GAAAATTGTGACCTCAATGTCAGCTCTGCAACTATTCGCAACGAAATGGCGGTTCTTGATGAGTTGGGCTACATCACTGCCCCCCATACATCAGCGGGACGTGTGCCAACAACCCAGGGGTATCGATATTTCGTCAAACGATTGAGCGCACAGGGCGAACTCAGTAAGGCCGAACAAGAGCACATCGCCTCAAAGTTCAAAAGCGTACCGATGGAAACAGAACAATGGATGCGAATGGCGGCGAAAATTCTAGCAAGAACCGCGCATACGGCCTCGCTAGTGACGCCACCCATTAGCGAGACCAATCGCTTTAAGCATGTGGAGCTGATTTCGTTGCAAGGCCGTTTGGTGTTGATGGTTCTGGTGTTGCAAAGCGGCGAAGTGCACCAGCGCATGCTTAACTTGGCAGAGCCAATCCCACAAGAGCAACTCAGTGAAGTGGCAGAGCGCATTAACCGCTTATGCATGGGATTAACCGCAAACGAGGTGCGCCTTAAAGGGGTACAACTGCCTTTGCTAGACCGCGAAATTACTGACCTTAGTGCTGATATTATTGAACAGACCAATTACCACCCAGTGCGCATCATTTACCGTGATGGCCTCAGTGGCATCATCGGCTCGTTCACCGATAATGAAGGGGCAGAGCAAGCGCTGCGCGTTTTAGAAGAGCGCGCCTTCCTCAATACCATTCTGAACGAATTCTTTGATCCACAAGAGGGTGAAAGCAATGTGCGGGTGCTTATTGGTGGTGAAGGGCGCTATGAAGAGTTAAGCCACCTCAGCCTAGTTTTAGGCAGTTATGGTATACCGGGGCGCATGAGTGGCACTATGGGCGTTTTAGGACCAACACACTTAAATTATGGGCGCGCAATTCATACAGTGCGCTATGTCTCTAGCTTAATGACCAATATGATGACCCAACTCTATGGTCAATCCTTAGATGAATTTGAAGAGAAAGAAACGCCCGATACATAAATTAATGACATCATAGGAGCTTATATAAACCACCCTACCAACGAGAGTGTCATGTAGATAGAATGGCATGGCAAAAGGTCATTAAATCCCTTTTGCTAATGTTATTCTATCAATGCTTAGTTACACTAAGCGAGCATGAGGCCCCGTTGGGGATTTTTTGCATCAGGAGGGACTGTGAATACAGAGGAAACCCATATGCCAGAAGAAGTTGCCAACGAAACAGCAGCTGTCGAAGAAACTGCTGAAGAAACAACCCAACCAGAAGCAACGGCAGATGCTGATATTGCAGCAATTCAAGCAGAGTTACAAGCTGCCCAACAAGCAGCCCAAGAGAACCTCGACGGCTGGCAACGTGCCCGTGCGGAATTCGCTAACTATAAAAAGCGCGTTGAGCGTGAAATGCGTGAGGCACGGCAAAATGGCGCACTAGATGCTATTGCCGACTTGCTGCCTATTATTGATGATTTTGAACGGGCAATGGCCAATGTCCCGTCAGAAATACAGGAAAACCCATGGTTCGAAGGGATTGGCTTAATCCAAAAGAAACTGGCCAAGCTCCTCGAAACCTATGAAGTGGAAGAAATTGATCCTGTTGGACAGCCATTTGACCCGAATTTACATGAAGCTGTCAGCATTGACAGCGAAAGTGATGCCGAAAGCGGCACCGTAACAGCAACTTTGCAAAAAGGCTATGCCAGTGGCAACCGGGTGTTGCGTCCGGCATTGGTGCGTGTAGCGAACTAATGTATCGAGCACGTACCGGTTTGTTTTTCTCGATAAGACTAATCAGGAGAGCGCAGTACACATGGGACGAATAATCGGTATTGACCTCGGCACAACAAACTCTGTTGTCGCTGTTATGGAAGGTGGAGAGCCTACGGTAATTCCGTCGGCAGAAGGTGGGCGGCTTATCCCGTCTGTAGTCGCCATTAACCCCAAAACTGGCGAGCGGCTAGTGGGGAAGGTTGCACGCAACCAAGCTGTTGTGAATCCAGAAAACACGATTTTCTCGGTCAAGCGCTTCATGGGGCGCCGCTTCAATGACCCACAAGTACAAGAAGCAGTTAAGCGTGTACCATACAAAGTGCTGGAAGCGCCCAATGGCGATGTGCGGGTTAAGATGGGCGAACGCGAATATAGCCCGCCGGAAATTTCCGCAATGATTTTGCAAAAACTCAAAGCTGATGCCGAAGCTTATTTAGGCGAACCAGTGACACAGGCCGTTATCACTGTGCCGGCATACTTCAACGACGCTCAGCGTAATGCCACCAAAGATGCAGGCCGTATCGCCGGCCTTGAAGTGCTACGCATTATCAACGAGCCGACTGCATCTAGTTTGGCTTATGGCCTTGGTAATGACCGCGAAGGCTTAATTGCGGTTTATGACCTTGGTGGCGGCACTTTCGATATTTCTATTCTGGAAGTGGCGGATGGCGTCTTTGAAGTTAAGAGCACCAATGGTGACACCTATTTAGGTGGCGACAACTTCGACGAGGTCATTATCGATTGGCTGGCCGAAGAATTTAAGAAGGAAAATGGCATTGACCTGCGGCAAGACCGTCAAGCATTACAACGCTTGAAAGAAGCTGCCGAGAAAGCCAAAATTGAGCTTTCTAGCGTGTTAACTGCCGATATTAACTTGCCATTTATCACCGCTGATGCGAGTGGACCAAAACACCTGAATACCACCCTCACCCGAGCTAAACTGGAGAGCCTGACAAGCCATCTGGTTGACCGCTCAATGCGCCCAGTGGAAAAAGCGCTTAAAGACGCGGGCTTGCAACCAAGCGATATTTCGCATGTGATTCTGGTTGGTGGTATGACCCGTATGCCCGCTATTCAAAAGGCTGTGGCGGAATTCTTCGGGCGTGAAGCTAGCAAGAGCGTTAACCCTGATGAGGTTGTGGCGCTTGGTGCCGCCATTCAAGCTGGTGTGCTAGGTGGTGAAGTCAAAGATATTCTCCTTCTAGATGTGACACCGCTCACACTCAGCGTAGAGACGCTTGGCGGCGTAGCAACACCGCTCATTGAGCGCAATACAACCATCCCCACCCGCAAGAGCCAAGTCTTCAGTACAGCCACAGACAACCAAACACAAGTGGAAATTCACGTTGTTCAGGGCGAACGCCCGATGGCTGCTGATAACAAATCGCTGGGGCGCTTTATCCTAGATGGTATTCCACCCGCGCCGCGTGGCGTGCCGCAGATTGAAGTGACGTTTGATATTGATGCAAACGGCATCCTCAACGTGAGCGCAAAAGATAAAGCGACAGGGCGCGAGCAGAAAATCACCATTACCGCCAGCAGCGGCCTCTCTGAAGAAGAAATTCAGCGGATGGTAGAAGAGGCGGAAAAACACGCTAGCGAAGATGCCCAGCGGAAAGAAGCTGCAGAAGTGGTCAATCAAGCCGAAACTACCATCTTCACAGCAGAAAAGCTACTGCGCGATTTTGATGATAAACTACCTGAAGAAGCCAAAAAGCAAACGCAAGAAAAGATTGAAGCTGTGCGCAAAGCCCAAGAAGGCGGAGATGTTGCCGCCATTAAGAGCACAACAGAGGCATTAGCACAACATATTCAATCTTTGGGCGCGAGCATGTATCAACAAGCAGAGCCACAAGCTTCTACAGATAGCTCATCCGGCGATAGCGGGCCGGATGAAGATGTCATCGACGCAGAATTTAGCGAGGCATAAAATACGGGGGCGAAAGCCCCCACACTGGTTAAACATTGCGAAAGAGGGTTCAACACGGGAGTCGCTATGGCGCGAGATTACTATGAGATATTGGGCGTTAGCCGCAACGCAAGCAAAGACGAAATCAAACGCGCATTTCGCAAGTTAGCACGGCAATACCATCCAGATGTGAGCGACGACCCGCAAGCCGAAGCCAAGTTTAAGGAAATTGCCGAAGCCTACGATGTCTTATCCGATGATGATAAGCGCAGCCGTTATGATCGTTTTGGCCATGCAGGCGTAGCAGGTAGTGCGGGCAGTGGCTTTAGTGGAACAGGGTTCGCCGGTTTTGAAGAAATCTTTGAAGAATTCTTCAACAACTTTGGCGGGCGTTCGCGGCGGCGGCGTAGCGGACCACGCCCAGGCAATGACATTGCCGTTGATGTCAAAATCAGCTTTGAAGAGGCGGTTAACGGCGTAGACAAAGAAATTGAATACACGCGCCTAGAGACTTGCGACACTTGTCATGGGAGTGGAGCGGCAGAAGGCTCTCAACCCGTAACCTGCCCGCAATGTAATGGCAGTGGCGAAGTACGCCAAGTACAGCAAACGTTCCTCGGCTCTATGGTGCGGGTATCTACTTGCCCACGCTGTTCTGGACGAGGCACAGTTGTTGATACCCCATGCAACGCCTGTAGTGGCAGTGGGCGAGTACGGCGACGTGTCAGCCGTAAGGTGAAAATTCCGGCAGGTGTAAATGAAGGCCTGCAAATTCAAGTGCGCGGTGAAGGCGATGTTGGCGAGAATAACGCCCCTGCTGGCAATCTATATGTCATTATTCACGTCAAAGCTCATGAATACTTCAAGCGGCGCGATGATGACATCATTCTAGACATCACCATTAACGTTGCACAAGCGGCTTTGGGGGATAAAATTCGCATCCCGACGATAGACGGCGAAGTTGAACTCACAGTTCCAGCAGGCACGCAAACCGGCAAAGTCTTCCGCTTACGTGGTAAGGGTGTCCCGCGTTTGCGCAGCGATGGCACACATTCTGGGCGGGGCGATATGTTAGTCTATGTGACGGTGGCCGTACCGGAGAAACTCACCCCGCGCCAACGCGAATTATTCGAGCAACTCGCGGAAACCTTGGGGAATGAAATTACCCCCCAATCAAATGGGCGTGGCTTCTTTGACCGTGTAATGGACTTTTTCGCTGGCGAAAACTAACCAAGCACACTTATAGTGATGTGTATCAGGCGGCTTCTCTATAGCCGCCTCATCTATTTATACAGACAGAGGTAACATGAGCGATTGGGTAGAAATTTCAGTTATCGCAGAAAATGGCGAAGCGGCAGAATCAGTCGCACAAATCTTACAGCGTTATGCTTATCAAGGGGTTTCTGTTGAGCAATTAGACATCCCGCCAGATACGGATGATGGTGAAGTACCCCCACCCCAACGTATGGTGGTGCGCGGTTATCTTCCGCAAAATGAGCGTATCGAAGCGGTAAAAGAAGAAATTAATGCGGTGCTTTCATTAGCCAGCCAACTTGTCCCGTTCGCTATGCCTGAATACCGCGTTGTGCGGGAAGAAGATTGGGCAGAGGCATGGAAAGTTCACTATCATCCGATACGCATCGGGCGAAAGCTGGTCGTGCGGCCATTATGGACAGAGGCGGAATTGCAGCCAGATGACATTGAAATAGCGCTAGACCCCGGTATGGCGTTTGGCACTGGCACACACCCTACAACACAACTTTGCCTAGAAGCGCTGGAAGATATGGTGCGGCCTGCTACGCAAATATTAGACCTCGGTTGTGGTAGTGGCATTCTTGCAATTGCGGCGGCAAAACTCGGTGCCTCCCACATATGGGCTTTAGACATTGACCCCATAGCCGTCGAAGCAGCACAAGCCAATTGTGAACAAAACGGGGTGGCAGACAAAATCACGGTGCAAACGGGCAGTTTAGATAGCGTCATCACATCTGCTCGACGGTTCGATTTGGTGGTTGTCAATATTCTGGCTAAAATTATCTTGCAACTTTGCGAGCAGCGGCTTGGTGAAACAGTGCGCCCCGGCGGGCGAGCGATTTTCAGCGGCATCATCGAAAGCCAAGTCGAAGAGGTAGAAGCAGCACTCCGTAAAACAGGGCTTGAACCAAGCGGACGCCGCCAGATTGGCGATTGGGTATTGATTGAAGCATACCGACCTAGCACATAATCATGACGCAACAAGCGACTTTCCATTTTTATGATAGGCTCAATTTCTTCTTGCCACGACGGCAACGCAACAAGCCTATTCTCTATGATTTTGATAGGCGGGCATCAATTAAGGATATGGTAGAGGCCATAGGTGTGCCTCATCCAGAGGTTGAACTATTGATTGTTAACCAACAATCAGTGGGATTTGACTACATCGTACAAACGGGCGACGTTGTCCGCGTCTACCCAGATTATGACGCTATAGATTTACCTGACCGCATTCGCCTTATTCCCCCTTATGAAGGACGACCACGTTTTGTGCTAGATACACACTTAGGGCGATTAGCGGCTTATTTGCGTATGTTGGGATTTGATACGCTATATCGCAACGATTATCCTGATGATGCGCTAGCTGCTATTTCTGATTTAGAGAAGCGCATTTTATTGACGCGCGATATAGGCTTATTGAAGCGTAGCCGCGTTGTTTATGGCTACTATGTGCGCGAAACCAATCCCCGACGGCGGTTATATGAGATTATCGCGCGTTATAACTTGCTAGAACAAGCAATACCATTTCGCCATTGCTTGCGCTGTAATGGCAATTTAATGGCGGTAGATAAAGCCCATATCCGCGAACAACTGCCGCCCAATACTGCCAAATATTATGATGAATTTCACCAATGCACGGTGTGCAAACAGATATACTGGCGTGGCTCTCATTATGAGCGGATGCAGGCTTTCATCAATGAAGTAATGCAAGCAAATGGGAATGGCTAAGCAGGCCGTAGTACAAAAACACCCCACCCCAGATACTCACGCTCATATTGTAAATACACGCGGCGATTATGAGCATTCCATTCGTACAATGCTTGGGCATCAGGGTCTTGAGGATTATCTCGCAGATATTGGTAAACACTATGCCAGCGGCTGGTGTAATAATGATCCCATTCCTCGTGAGAGCTGATGAGCATATCAACCAGTTCCAAATCCACTTGTTGGAAGCGCTCTAACAAGCCATCCAACGTTGTAAAAGTTTCTGGCTCTGCTCCAACCGCTTGGTAAACCTCTTGGGTGGGAGGTTTACGCCAATATGGTTCCCCAACGATGATATAGCCACTATCATCCTTGAGCGCTTCTAACATTATTCGCAATGTGCCCACCAAGCCCCCGCCTATCCACGTCGCCCCAAGGCAACTGACAATGTTAAACTCGTGGAAAGGCTGAGGATATTCGGCAGCATCACCAACAACCCAATTTAAGCGCGACCAAACGTTGAGTTCATGGGCGCGGGCGCGGGCAGATTCAATGAACACCTCGCTAATGTCAACACCTGTCCCCATAATGCCATAGGTAGCCGACCACTGACACAGCATTTCCCCCCGTCCACAGGCGAGGTCTAAAAGGCGTGTTGCTTCGTGTAACTCTATTTTTTCTGCAAGTTGCATCAAGCGCGCTTCGCTTAACGGGTTTAAGACGCGATTGCGCTGTTCGGCTATTTCATGAAAACGCAAATTCATACAGACATTCCCATACTCTGTTTCTCCTACCAGTATAAAGCAATGTGGAAGTTATATAACCTCAACTATGCGTAGATAACCCGTGAATTAACGCTTATAATGTATTTGTGACATTTAGCACAGACAATAGATAAGAGGGAAAATGGCACATTTAACAGGTGAAGAACGAGCAACATATGTGCAAGACATGTTTGGGCGCATCGCGCGGCGCTATAACCTGATGAACCGTTTGATGACATTCGGGCAGGATATGCGCTGGCGGCGGTTTGTCGTTAAGCAAGCCCAATTACCCTCTGGCGGCAAGCTCTTAGATTTAGCCACCGGCACTGGCGACATTGCTTTTGAGGCCTTGCGTAGTACGCCTGACGCGCAAATTGTTGGCGCGGACTTCTCTTTACCAATGATGCATGTTGGTCAACATTTGAAAAATGGGGAGCGCGTTGGCTGGGTCGGTGCAGATGCCCTCAAGCTGCCCTTCCCTGATAATACATTTGATGCAGTGACATCTGGTTATCTCGTGCGCAATGTCATTGATATTCCACAAACACTAAAAGAGCAGCTACGGGTACTCAAACCCGGCGGGCGCATCGTCATATTAGACAGCAGCCCGCCAAAGGATAATTTGCTCAAACCATTTATATTGATGCACTTGAAATACATCATCCCCTTACTGGGGCGCATTATCGTAGGTGCTGAAGGCGCAGATGCATACAGCTATTTGCCGAGTTCTACCCAGGCATTCAAAACACCTGAAGACCTTGCAGCAATCATGCGAGATACAGGTATAGAACATGTCCAATGGAAATTGTTCATGTTTGGCACAATGGCAGTCCATTGGGGAATGAAACCCCAATAGAAAAACTGACGCAAACGCTTGCGCTTGACAATAGGCGCTTGTTGTAAGTTATAACTGCCTAGTGTGCTAAGAGGATTTTATGACTCTTGGCGCTGGCTATCCCGATAGCGGTAAACAATACGCCCACGCGAAGGGTCATAAGTGCTCATCTCAACGCGAACACGGTCGCCGAGCAAAATGCGAATGTAGTATTTACGCATCTTGCCGGAGAGATAGGCCAAAATTTTATGCCCGTTTTCTAATTCTACTAGGAACTGGGTATTCGGTAACGCTTCAACAACTATACCATCTACCTCAATTTTATCGTCTTGCTTCGCCATATGACTCCTTGAACCATTCTACTTTTTTCTCGTTGCGCTAATTTTATCATACCATAACGCAGTTGAGACTTAAAACAACAAGCCGCTGCGCGAAAATCGACAGCGGTTCAGGTATCCATACCTGTATAACAACGAGATACCCTGAGGCATCTCAACAATAGCGCAGGCCGCAATAGCCTAGCGCCCCATTGCTTTACGTTGGCGACGGCGCGCGCGACGAATCGCTTTTTTCTTCTCAATACGACGCAGCTCGCTTTTAGAAATGTGCCAACGCTTACGGCGAACAGTACTCAGAACGCCCGCATTCGTAACCTTCTTACGAAAACGACGCAGTAAACCATCTTGACTTTCGCCGGGTTTCAGCTTTACTTGTACCATATGTAGACAATCGCCTCCTCAACAAATGTCGAGATACACCAACAATAACGGATTATAACAGATGATAACATGGCAACGCGGGTATCACAACCCGCGTCACCAGTTCTGTGATTTTACAAAAATCAGTGCCAAATTTCTACCGTCAGTTAAGACAAGAGATTAGGCATCTGCCTCAGCAACTTCAGCAACAGGGGCTTCTGTTGCTTCTTCTGTCTCTTCTTCAGCCACAACTTCTTCTACAGGAATCAGCTCGGCTACGGCGTCGTTATCAACTTCATTTTCCCAACGCTCCACCTCTTCAGGCGTTACATCCTTCAGGCTGAGGCCAAGGCGCTGTTTATCGGATTCAATGCTGATAACACGCAAGAGCAAGCGCATACCGCTACGAATCACGGCTTGTGGGTCAACTGAGTTAATGGAAGCAATCTGGCTGACATGCAACAGCGCTTCAATACCCGGCTCCATGCTGATAAATGCGCCAAAATCGGCCACGCGAGAAACAGTGCCCTCGATTAACTGGCCGATATGATACATTTCATCCACCAACGCCCACGGATTAGGCTGCAGGCGCTTTAAGCTCAGGCCAATGCGCTTGCCATCTTCATCCAAACGGAGTACATAGACCTCAATTTCATCACCAACGTTCACCACCTCGCTAGGATGGCTGACGCGGTGCCAGGCTAACTCACTGATATGAATCAGGCCATCTGCGCCACCAAGGTCGACAAACGCGCCGAAATCGCGCAGGCCACTGACAACACCGCGGCGCACTTCGCCTTCGGCAAGTTCTTGTAACAAAGCATCTTTACGGGCTTCGCGTGTTTCACGTTCGGCATCGCGCTGGCTGAAAACTAGGCGACGGCGGCGGCGATTCACCTCGATAACCTTAACGGTAATTTCACGCCCAATCAACTTACGCAGATAAGCTTCACGCTCAGCTTCGTTGATACCGCGCGGCAAATCGCTCACATGACTGGCGGGGACAAAACCGCGAAGGTGGCCAAAAGGAATAATCAAGCCGCCACGGTTGGAGTCAATAACTTTACCTGTCCATGGCTCTTCAGCAGCTAATAGGGCTTCAGCCTGTTTCCAATCTTCACTTTGGCGGGCTTGTGAGGCGGAGAGAATGAGGTTACCTTCGGCATCTTCCAACCGGACGACGGCAACATCAATTTCCTGGTCGACCTCAAAATCTTCTGGCGTCATATTGAGGCGATCAATGTCGCGGCGTGGGACTATACCATCACGCTTCCAACCTACATCAACAATAAGTCCGTGGTGATCAACTGAAAGCACAGTGCCGGTTACGATATCGCCACGCTCGATTTTCGTTTCGGCGAGCGAAATTTCCAGCAAGGCCGCAAAATCAAGTTCGTCGGCATCTGTCTGGAGTGGCGTCTCTACTTCCGTCATAATCTAACTCCCAAAAAACTGGTTTGCGGATGATTTCACGAGAGACAAAACAAAACCCGGCACGCCCCAATCATTGGCGCCCGAGTTTTGTTTAGTTTTCGCTTTACTTAATATGTTCGTTCAAGTGTTTTTTTCGTCCGTTTTAACCCCATTAATGGGCAACGGCCCCCCTTCCCGTGAAATCGTGACAAATTATACAAGTTGGGTTTATGTTTGTCAACAAGGCAAAGAGTGCTTAATAGCACTAATTTTCACAAAACAAAAAGCGCCCAGTTGGGCGCCTTAGTAGTTAAGTGTCATAGAAGCTTTAGGCTTCATCCTCAGATGCAGGTGCTTCATCCACACTATCATCTGCAGGTGGCTCAGCCTCTGCAGCGGTATCTTCTACCTCAGCAGCGTCGGCAGCGCCATCCTCACCTTCGCTAGCGGTATCTGTACCCCAGCGTTGGGTGAAACCAACCCGACGTTTTTCAGGCTCTAAGTGACTGATGCGCAAAGTGAGGCGGTCGCCCTTCTTCACGTAGGAATATGGCTCTTTTAATGAACCATCCCCCATCTCACTCAGGTGTAACAGGCCTTCTAGTCCATTATCTAAAGCGACAAACGCACCAAAGTCCACAACATTCGTCACTGTGCCTTCAACCAGCTGGCCTTCATGATAGCGCTCCGCGGCTTGCTCCCAAGGGTCTTCCAGCAGGCGCTTGCGGCTGAGCGCAATACGGTTGGCTTCGCGATCTAGATTGAGGATGTAAACATCAATTTCGTCGCCCACACGCAAAACATCGCGCGGGTGGTCTACACGATGCCAAGCAAGCTCACTGACATGAATCAAGCCATCTGCACCGCCAAGGTCCACAAATGCGCCGAAATCACGTAGACCGGTCACCGTGCCTTTAACCACATCACCTTCACGCAGCTCTGATAGCAGGCGCGCTTTTTGCTTTGCGCGCCATTCACGTTGTGCTTCGCGCTCACTGAAAATGAGGCGACGGCGGTCTTGATCAACTTCAATGACTTTGACATGAAGTTGCTCACCAACGAGGGAATTCCACGCATCACGGCGGTCTTGCACGAAACCAGCAGAGACCAGATGAGAGCTAGGAATGAAACCCTCCAAGCGATTCCAGCGAACTAGAATGCCGCCCTTATTAGAGCCAGTGACGGTAACAGTCACCACATCTTCGCTGGCGAGTAATTCGCGTGCCTTTTCCCAATCGTAACGTTGTAAGCCCATATTAATGGAGACAATTAGATTGCCATCAGAATCACGGGGGTTGATGACATAAACTGGCACCTCCGCCCCTTCTTGCAAAGTAGAGCGATATTCATCATCCAGGCGTTCCAAGTCTTGCGATGGAACAACGCCATCCTGTTTGGCGCCGAGGTCTACAATGATTTCGCGCTCACCAATTTCAAGAATGACGGCATTGCGAATCTCTCCACGGCGTGGTGGTGAATACTCGTAGGAGTAAGATTCTTCCAGCAGTGCGGCGAAATCTTCCTCTTGTTCCGGGTCGATATTAGGTATTGCATTATCCATATGAGAGATATAGCGCTAGAACTTAACCCCAATATAGGGATAGTCTTCTAAAGCGCGTGCTCCTTTCGTAAAGATTTTGGTCGGCGGTACACCTTTGTAGGTGGTGTGAGTAAACGCCACCGCCAGGCGCAACAAGATATAGTGAACACTCATTCACTACACCTGTAACTAATTATAACACACAAGCGGGGAGAGAGTATAGCGGGTTAAAACCACTTATATGTAATTTTTATGTGTCATAACTGCCAAATTCAGGCAATTAGTTTATCTCTGGCTCTGGAGAATCGACCTCAAGACCGCGCATGCCCCGATCAATTTCCCACGGGTAAACAACATAGGCATCGGTCACAGCGCCATAAAAATCAGGTTCTGCTTTGCTGAAGAGCGAGCGATAGGGATTAAAATGAAAAACGCAAGTGTAAGCACTGCGTGCACCAGAAGCATTGACCCGCGCCCGAACGGAGGTGCTAGTGCGGCCACTCCCCCACACATCATCGACAATGAGCACATCACGGCGCTGTAAAAGCGTTTCATCCGGGAATTGCAAGAATTTTGGCCATGCCATCAAACCAGCTTGCTCAGTTGCTGGAAAATCAACGGCTGCAGTAAGCACGTGATGAATACCCAAAGATTCGGCCAATAAACCGCCGGGGATAATACCCCCACGTGTAATCATCACCATAGCATCAAATGACGCAATTGCTTTTATTTTGGGAACAAGAATATCTAAAAGCTTATCAACATCTTCCCATGTTAAAATTTCGCTGCGTAGCGGCCCTGTTGGGTTCATCATAGCACTCCAGCAATAAAGATAAACGGCAAAAACAGGTCTGACTGAGCAGACCTGTTTCTTTTTGCACATTATACGATACTTTGGGCATCGATTGTATAGAGTTTAATGCCTATAGGCGCTCTGCAACGCTCTTTGCTTGAGAGAAGAGCAAGAGATAATCAGGGCCGCCCGCTTTGCTATCCGTACCGCTCATGTTAAAGCCGCCAAAGGGATGCACACCCACTAAAGCACCTGTACATTTGCGGTTAAAGTACAGGTTGCCCACGTGGAACTCGCGGCGAGCACGTTCTAAACGACGGCGATCGCGGCTAAAAACAGCGCCTGTCAGCCCATATTCTGTGCTATTGGCAATTTCCAGCGCATGGTCAAAGTTTTCAGCACGGATTAAGGCGAGCACAGGACCAAAAATTTCTTCTTGGGCGATGCGTGCATTCTCTGGCACATTGCCGAAAACTGTCGGCTCAATAAAGTAGCCATTAGTATCAGTTTCAATAAGATGGCCACCTAGTAGCAATTCACCTTCTTTAGAGCCAATTTCAATATAGTGCATAATCTTGTTGACAGCATCCTGATCAATGACTGGCCCCATATAAACATCTGGGCCAGCATCTGTAGCGCCAACCGTGAGCTTACGAGTTAGCTCTAGCACTTGCTCGGTAATCTGGTCGTATACATCGGCAACGAGAATTGCGCGCGAACCCGCAGAGCACTTTTGCCCTTGGAAGCCGAAAGCACTAGCAACAATACCCTGCGCAGCAGCGGTTAAATCTGCTGTTTCATCTACAAGTACAGCATCCTTACCGCCCATCTCCAAAACAGCACGTTTCAACCAAATTTGGCCAGGTTGCACTTTGGCAGCTTTCTCATAAATTTGAACGCCAACTTCACGGGAGCCGGTGAATGAAACAAAGCGGGTTTTGGGGTGATCGACCATTGCCGCGCCAACTACTTCGCCAGGACCAGTGAGATAGTTGAGAACACCTGCAGGAATACCACATTCCCAAAATAGTTCACACATGTGATAAGCGACCCACGGGCTTTGCTCTGCTGGTTTAAGCACTGCAGTATTACCCGTGACCAGTGCCGCCGAAGTCATACCCGTTACAATGGCATTGGGGAAGTTCCAAGGCGGGATAATCGCGCCTACACCCAACGGAATATATTCAAGCGAAAGCTGCTCCGGCGGGTAGGGTGTGAGCAAATCGCTGCTGCGGGTGAGCTTCATCATCTGGCGGGCATAATATTCTAAAAAGTCAATCGCTTCAGCCGTATCAGCATCAGCTTCCACCCAGCTTTTACCCACTTCTAGCACCATCATGGCGCTAAACTCGTGCTTACGACGGCGCATCTCTGCAGCAGCGCGGAGCAGATAGCGGGCGCGCTCCTCCGCAGGGGTATACTTCCACGTTTCAAAGGCTTCTGTAGCGACTTTTACCGCTTTATCGACATGCTCAGCGGTGCCATTCGCAAAATAGCCCAACACCTCATCGGGGCGTGCGGGATTAACCGAAGGGAACGTATCATCCAGTTCAATACGTTCATCACCAATGATGAGCGGATATGTGCGCCCAACCATTGATTTAACACGCTCTAAAGCATCACGAAAAGCGGCAACATTAGACTCGTCAGAAAAATCGGTAAGTGGCTCATTACGGAATTCAGGCAACATGCACTACAATCCCCTTACTATTATTAGGCGTATTTAACAATCTATCCTATTTTACCAGTGAGAAGTAGGGAGATAATAGCACCATAGCTGTACGAAAACTACGAAATTTCAAAAGGTGCGCACACCATAACTATAGGTTTATCGTGATGGCGGGTAAAAACAAGCACGGCCTCACCCTCACCTTTAAGCTTAAGGCGGGCGGATATCTCTTCAGGCGACATTGGGAAACCACGCTTTTTGATTGTTAAACGGCCTATCCCGCGCTCACGCAAATAGGCTTTGAGGCGCTTTAACTGAAAGGGTAACCAATCTAAAATTTCCCATGAGCGTACCCAGGGCGATATTGGCTTTTTATCAGTAGTGAAATAGGCAATATCAGGGTCTAGTAATGCCCCATGAAACGCCTCAGCTGCATCCTCCACTAATCCCGCCCGAATTAAAGCAGGGTCAGGCTCTACAAGCCAACGACGTGGTGCGTCAATAGTTACATCAGGTGGGGTTGCCCGTTGCCATGTTAAAGTGTGCTCATGCGTTAATAAGACGGCTCTACGGTCAGTAAAGTCATCACCGATGATAAGCAACGCTTCTTTTAACTGCCCTTGAACAGAAATGAATTCCACACCACCGACATAGCTTTTTAAGTGGTCTAAATCTATGCCTGGTGATAGCTTCGCCACAATGCGTGAGGCTTGCCAATGATTTAATGTTGATAGCGGTGGTATATAGCGTTCAGGGTGAAAGATACGACGGCCATCATCGCGGCGGGCCGGGTCAAAAAATATGACATCTGCCGATAATGGGGCAACAACATCTCTCACTTCAAAGCTGGCGGGAATTCCCAGTATACCGGCATTATAACGAGCAATTGCAATGCGGACAGCATCCATATCGTAGCCAACAATATGTCGCACGCCTTCTGCTTGGGCAAATGCCAATGTATCTGTGCCAATGCCACAGCAAGCATCAATCATCAATGGAGCATGGTAGTTTTGGGCACGGTAGCGGCAAACTAGAGGGTCGCTGGCTTGTTGTAGTGCTTCTTCAGTGAAAAACATTTGATACGCCGCTTCACCAAATTTAGCGGTGGCCTTTTGCCGCAATCGCGCCATAGTTAAAGCAGCAGATGCTTGCTCCGGAGACAAAGTGCGACGCAAATGGGTGAGTAACTTCAATGTTTGCGCATCGTCAAGGTTATTCTGCGCAAGTTCGGTTAATACAGATTGGCCAGCATCAGAAGCTAGAAAATCTAAATCATTGAGGGTTAACGGCATAAAGGCTACTCGTCTGGCGCTTCAGCAGTTTCGTGATCAACGGGGATGAAAGTAATCGGATGCTGTATCGCTTCGGGCGTTGGGTTAAGCCAAAGGCGATAAGGCCAAGTGCTGGCAACTTGACGGGTAAACTTCCCCATTTTGTTAATCCCGCTCAATAGGCCTTGCATGACAGCAACTTGCATGAAACTCACAGCTTTGGGCAAACTCGTAAATGCCAAAAGGGTTAAACCGTCGTCTTGCTGGAGCGCAGCGGCTTGCCAACTAACTGACTCATCAGGTTCTAAGCGCCAAACAGGCTTATTGGGCGTTTGCACTACCAGTAAATAGATATACCGCCCACGATAGGTCTCTAACGTCAGCATATTTGCATCACGTGATGCAGCAACATCGACACGTTCATGAGTATCAGCAGTAGTGTGCGGCTTTTCGCCACGAATAAGCGCGCCCTGCCCCTCTAACGCAGGTTCTACTAGAATGCGGATATACCCATGCGCTTCTAACAAGCGAACAAAAGCATTTGAGGGCGCAGCCTGTGGCAGTATTACGATAAGGCGTCCGCCTGGGCGCAAAGCCTTTAACGCATGGTTGAGGATAAACGTCTCTGGCAAGCGATCAAAAAGCGCGATTGCATCAGCACTATCTGCAGGGGTGTCATCCTGCGGCCAGTGAACAACCTGTACGGCGAGGTCATCACGCAGATGCGTTATATCATGACCAACACACCCCTCTACATCGAGCAAGTGAAGTGTAGAGGGGCTGGGCGGAAGATGCTTTAAGATAAGCGCGTAATAGGGGTTGGGGCTGGTCACTTTTGCCTCATTTGTTTTTCAACTGCACGCATTAGCTCCCGCAACTCATCCCACTCTTCGCGGAAAAAATGAACTGTCATACGACCTAAATCCAGGTGAAAAATTAATTCACCATCTTCTTCTTCCGAAACCCATGCTTCATAGTTCTCTGTTTCTGCAATGCTCTGCGTATTGTCGTCCATCGTTTACTCCTCAGTTTTGGTCAACGTTTGTCATTCTGGGCTGTGGGCGGCGAAAACGAGTAATCCAGCGCCCAGCCGCCCACCATATTCGTAAAACCACACCAGGCTGTGGTTTTTTATCGGGCGGTCGATATGGAAACGGGTTTTGGTCGGTTAGTTTAGCATACAAGTACACCCCCAAGACACGCGCGCTGGCAACAAACGGAGCAGCTAAAATAACCCCCAATGCACCAGCGACACTCGCACCACCCAAAACGGCGATAATCACAACAAAGGGATGTAGGTCAAGGCTACCGCCCATCACACGCGGCACGATAACAAACGCTTCGATATTTTGCAATACCGTCCACCATACGGCAACCACAATGGCAAAAGGCAAACCACCAAGCCAGGGTATAGTGGTCGACGTTGAAACTAGGCCAAAGAAAAAGGCGGGGACAAGCGCTAAGAAGGGGCCAAGATTAGGGATAAATTCTAATGAACCAGAGAGCAAACCTAACAAGTGGGGATTGGGCAACCCCAAAACGGTTGCAGAGATGAATACCGCGCCTCCCATCACTAAGCCAAGGATGATTTGACCACGCAGATATGCATTCCATACCAGCGCCAACTCGTGCAACAAGTGGCGGGCATCCCCTTGATAGTTAGTGGGGACAACGCGCACAAAATTATGAGCAAAGTGATGGCCATCTTTAAGCAGGTAGAAAACCATGATGATGAGAAAGGTCAAATTAATGATGATATTGACCGCCCCACCCACAAAGCTAAATGCTGGCCCCGTTAAACCGCCTAAAGTACCTAAGAAGCCGCGCGCAGTGCCCACCAAATCAATGTTATCGAGATTAAAAATACCATCGACAGCTTCCTGCCCGCCTAGCTGATCTAACAAAATAACAGGTTCGCCATCAATTAAAATGGGTTCGCCATTGAATGTGAGCGGCTCGCTGAGAATGCGCTCTATTTCTGCCTCTAAGCCGGAAAATATCTCTGGAAATCGTTGGCCAAAGGCCTCTAGCTGGGCAATTAAAGGGGGAATAATCATAATGACAATGAAGATGAACACCAGCACCACGACCAATAAGGTCAACAAGGTGGAAATACCACGGGTTGGCAACCTATGAAAAGGGCCACGCATAATACGACTTTCGATGAAGTTCGTAATCGGTGACAGGAGGTAAGCAAGTACCGAAGCCACAATCAACATGGGCAAAATATCAGAGAGCCAAGCAACCGCCAACAAAGCCAAAACGAACACAATCAGCGAAACTGTTCGCTTAGCGCGTGAACTCCAGGCTGGCGATTGGATTGGCGGTGGAATCATAGCGGGCATACCGTCCCCCTTTATCTCAACAACTGCCCCCAGTATATATTACACCCATGCCCAACTATTGTTGCGAAATTGCAATTTTCATCAAGGAAAAAAAGGGCGCACCCCATGAAGAATGCGCCCCTTCTTGTTCACAGTGAATACAAGCTAGTTGCGACGACGGTCTCCACCGCGATTGCCGCCGCGGTTGCCACCACGACCACCACCGCGGTTACCGCCACCACGATTGCCACCACGGCCACCGCCGCGATTGCCACCGCTACGACCGCCACGGTCACGGCTACGGGCTTCTTCTGCCGTCCAACCTTCGAGGACAGCTTGACGGCTCAGGCGCACTTTGCCATCGCGGTCAATATCGATGACCATGACCATGATTTCATCACCAACTTTGACCTCTGAAGCGACTGATTCCACACGATAGTCAGCCAGTTGTGAAACGTGAACGAGGCCGTCCTGTCCAGGTAGGAACTCGACAAATGCGCCATAATCTTCCACGCGGGTCACACGGCCAGTGTAGATGCGGCCAATTTCCGCCTCTTCGGTCAGGGCGCGAATCTCTTCAATCGCGCCCATCACGGTAGGCCCATTGACACCAGCGACATACACCAGTCCATCTTCTTCAATGTCAATTTTGACATCATATTTCTCTTGAATGGCGCGGATTGTCTTGCCGCCTGGCCCAATAACTTGACCGATTTTATCAGGGCTAATGCGGAAGGTCTCCATGCGCGGCGCATAGTCGTTGAGTTCTGAACGCGGTTCGGGAATAGCTTCCAGAATAACGTCAAGAATCTTCAAGCGGGCTTCACGGGCTTGCGCCAGAGCGCGACGCAGAACATCTTCCGTCACACCAGCGATTTTAATGTCCATCTGCAGCGCGGTGATGCCTTCGGTTGTTCCCGCAACTTTGAAATCCATATCGCCAAGGTGGTCTTCCATACCTTGAATATCAGTCAAGACGGCGACTTCATCCCCCTCTTTAATCAGCCCCATAGCAATACCAGCAACAGGGCGAATAATCGGCACGCCAGCATCCATAAGCGCCAAGGTACTACCGCAGACGCTGGCCATAGAGGTGCTGCCGTTGGAACTCATCACTTCACTTACTAAGCGCAAGGTGTAGGGGAATTCCTCTTCTGGTGGAATCATCGCGCGCAAAGCGGTTTCTGCTAATGCGCCATGCCCAATTTCACGACGCTTTGGCCCGCGCAAGAAAGCGACTTCACCCGTTGAGTACGGTGGGAAGTTATAATGATGCAGGTAACGGCGGGTTTCTTCTGGACTTAAGCCGTCTAACTTTTTAGCATCGCGGGGCGTACCAAGTGTGAGAATCGTCAGCACTTGTGTTTCGCCACGAGAGAACAAGCCAGAACCGTGCACACGGGGGACAATACCAACTTCGGCAGATAAGGCGCGAATATCGGTATAGCCACGCCCATCGGGGCGGATACCTTCTTTGATAATCCGCTGACGCACAGCTTCTTTTACTACCGCTTCAAAGCCTTCTGCAACATCTGATAACGATACAATGGCAGGCTCTTCGCCTTCTGCAGCAGCAGCCACAGCATCCGCATTGCGTTGTTCATACTCAGCTAGCAACTCATCACGCAAGGCAGATAGCGCTTCACCGCGTTCAGATTTATCGGTGTGATTGATAATAATGTCACGTACGCGGTCATATACTTTATCGCGCACTTCGGCAATAACTGATTCATCAGGCAAGAAAGGCGTAAATTCGGCCTTTGGCTTGCCCACTTCTTCACGCATCCGGTTAATAGTTTCAATGACTGGCTGAATGGATTCATGCGCCAGCATCAGGGCCCGAACCATTGTCTCTTCATCAACTTCGTTAGCGCCACATTCCACCATATTCACAGCATCTGCTGTGCCCGAAACGCGCAAATCCAGCAGACTATCTTCCATCTGGCTGTGGGTGGGGTTCACCACCAACTCGCCATCAATCAAGCCAACGCGAACGCCAGCTACCGGCCCATTCCACGGCACATCGGAAATGGCCAGGGCGGCGCTAGCGGCGATGATGCCAAGCATATCAATTTGATGCTCGCCATCATGGCTCAAAGAGAGCAAAATCACCTGAACTTCGTTGCGTAATCCTTTGGGGAACAGCGGGCGCAGGGTGCGGTCTACTACGCGGGCAATGAGGATAGCTTGTTCAGACGGACGACCTTCGCGGCGGAAATAGCTTCCGGGGATGCGCCCACCGGCATAAAGGCGCTCTTCATAATCCACGCTTAAAGGAAAGAAATTGATGCCGTCGCGTGGTGACTTTGACATAGTCGCCGTAGCGAAAACCATTGTGTCACCAAGGCGCACGGTTACAGCACCGCCGGCTTGCTGGGCAAGTTTGCCAGTTTCAATCACTAGTTCTTTACCAGCAAAATCACAGGTATAACGATGTACTTGTTGTGTCATAGATTTGATGCCTCCACATCAATAAAACTGTGCGCCCGGCAGTCAGGGACTGGCATGTACGGCCAAACCCAATAGATTTAGTCGCACACTCCAATTCCTGCCCCACCGGGCGCCAACCATCAACATCACTTAATTCTACCCCATAATGGGGATTGGCGTACCCGGCCTATCGTCAAATAAGACGATGATACGGTACACCATCAGCATTATTGCAAATATGCCCCCAAAAGGGGGCAACCTTTGATACCGTTAACGACGCAAGCCAAGCCGTTGCAAAATCTCGCGATAGCTCTCAGGGTTCGTGCGAGCCAGATAGTTGAGATGGCTACGGCGCTGGCCGACCAGCTTCAACAAGCCACGGCGTGAGTGATTATCATGCTTATGCTCACGCAGGTGCTCTGTAAGCTGTTGAATGCGCCGAGTCAACAGCGCAATTTGCACTTCCGGCGAACCGGTATCGCCCTCATGACGAGCAAATTCCCGGATGATTGCGTCTTTTTCGTCTTTACTTAACGACATTTCAGATGTCCTCGCTGCTGTCACCTGCCCGGCAGGACAATAAGCCGGGTGGTCTTCGAATAAGCGCCAGTATTATAGCAGAGGGGTTATGGGCTGCCAATACCAGCATCATTCATTCTCTTCTGGTGCGCCTCCGGCTACCAGGTTCACAGTATGGTGTGTGCGGAACAAACTATATTGGCCTAACCGGTTAGGTAAGGCATTTAAGACATTTTCAGTTTCCATGATAGAAAACCATAAGTCCCAATTCCATTCCTCCGGCGCTGTATAGCGGGCGACATTATCTTCAGTAATCAAGATATTTCGTTCATAAAGTTCTAGAAGAATTTGGATGAAGCGATTACGTTGTTCCAAAATGTACTGAACGATTTCGCTATCATGATTTATCGAAATGCCCTTCGTCTTATAGATGCTTTGGGGATTGTCATATTCGTTGACCGCTGCTGCATCGTTGGCGATGAGATATTCAACAGCGCGCTGGAACGACATCCCCGTATCAAATAGACGTAAACGGCGGTGCAAACTACCAAGCGGACACCATGCGAAATTGCGGAAGCTGGTGAACTGTTCAATGCTAATCACTACTCGCCGCACCATATCAGCGGTTTCGGGTTCAATTTGATCTAGCTCTTCCAGTGACATCCCCTGCCATTGTGTGCCGTTCAAACTGGCCGCTGGCACAGGTGTATAGTCCATCTGGGGCATTGTTGTTGAAAAATCAGTCGGCAATTTAATCACCGGCACTAAATCATCAGGGTTGTGGCGATGCGGCACAAGTTCGCGCACAAGAAGCTGTTCGCGCACAAGGCTATCTATCCAATGAGAGCGCCATTGATCGTCAATGTTCATGCCGGGGCGTTCTAAGTCGTGGTCCATGGCCAAACCTTTAAGCAAAAAGCCATAGTTCACATATTCCCAGCCACGCACTTCCAATGTGTTGGCTACACGGCGCACGATACGGTCTCGGACGAGGCGCGTTTTAATAACGATGGGATGGTCAGCATTCAATTGTAAATGCCCCCGCCCAGAGACAACGCGCAATATGCCAAGTGAAATGGCCTGTGAAACCAAATCTTCGCCACGGGGACGGGAGACAACAACGCCAACTTGTTGTAGTTGTTCTACAAGGCGGCGGCTGGGTATTTCAAATGTACCTAGCTCATTAGCAAGGCGGTCAAATTGAATGACAACACTAGACCACTGTGAGGGAGTGAATGCGTCGGCGACATCCTGCCCAACGACAGCATCGCTGAGCGATTGATGCGTTT
Organism: Anaerolineae bacterium; assembly: GCA_034435735.1. Classification (GTDB taxonomy): domain Bacteria; phylum Chloroflexota; class Anaerolineae; order Aggregatilineales; family Phototrophicaceae; genus S146-30. Next base: position 22,153 of record DAOTWU010000439.1, read on the forward strand.
GCAAATTGGTGAAGTCATCAATGTATTCAATGGTAACACCAGGATTGTTAGCCAACTGGCGGCTGGTACTCCCACGCACGCCCCATAAAATCACCTGCTTGCCGCGCTGTATTATCGCATTGAGTACGTCATTAAAATCGCGGTCACCACTAGCGAGAATGTAAACATCTGCGGCATCAGGATGGCCTGAATCAGTGATGACTTCGCGTGCGATACGAATATCCGCGCTATTCTTGCCAGGCAAGTTAAATACAGGATCGATATTCGCCAAAAGTAAACGGCTGGGCGCTTCATCGGCAATTTCTCGCCCTTGAGAGTCTACAAGTGGGGGAAGTGCTCCCCGCTGCCCCCAAGGAGCGTAAGCCGCCATTTTGACCACTTGACCATGTGCTTTGGCTTGCTTGACAAAACGGTCAATCAAATGGTCAAGATTAACAATAAAGCCCTGCTCATTCAAACTAATAGCGATATTTTCAAAATCAATATAGACCGCAACATTTTTGGTTTGTAAACCTAGCATATTTTCTAAAGGCTGGAAGATAATTTCATCGGCATAGGGCGTACCCTGTAGTACATCTTCCGAACCCCACATGCGGATACGAGCGCGGCGAGTGGTTTTTATGCGGTTGATAAGCGGCAAAAGATCTCGGCTGGTTGTGGCTAAAATTAACTCGTCAACCGGCTCTGGGTCATAGCTGAAGTAATGGATAATCAATACATCGGCTAAGCTCTCGCGCGTTGGGGAGTCAAAAACCTCGTAGCCAGCGGCACGAAAAATATGTTGCGGGTTAATACGTCCAGTCGCATCATACTGTTCCCAATTGGCCACCGCAATTGATTTAAGACGGTCAGCACTGACCAGACCAGCAGCCAATGCGGCACCACCTCGCAGCCCCACAGCAAGCTCTTGCAGGTCTACTGTGATACCTTTTTGATGAAAACGGTCTAAAAGATCATCAACATCAACAACTAAATAAGCAGCCATATCTTTTCCTAAAAATACTATCCACCTACCCCTAGCTTATGGGTCCGGCACCTTTGGCGGATTCTGTTGCGAACGATAGATATATGGTGGATATAAGATAGAGAAGTAAGCCTAAAAGCCGGTAAAAACTATAATGTTTTACTATTTCAAAAACAACTGCTATTTACAACAACTCCTTATATCAGCACCAGCCAAACGGCGATTGTACCACAAATCACAAACTATGTCAGCCAGCATTTATGTTAAGAAATGTGGTTAAGGCCATATACATTTATTATATAACCAGAGTAGCAGAAAGACATAAGAAACAGTGTTAAGAAATATAAAGGGCGTACTGGAAAAAGTAGTACGCCCTCCATGTCATTATCAATTGGTGGGAAAATCTAGTAAGCGCGGGCAAAAAGCGCGACACGCTCGGCCTTCTCGCCAGTATAGAAGCAAGTTCCCGTTCCATCAGGGCGTTCGAATGGGTAACAACGGATAGTCGCCCCCGTTTGTTCTTTGATGAAGCGCTCGTCATCATCCGAACCAGCCCACCAACCGCGCGCCCAACCACCTTGTTCGATGACTTCGCGCAGTTCGTCAAAGCTAGAGACATCGTGGATATGACTATCGCGGAATTCTGTCGCCTGTTTGAGCATGTTTGCATGTACTTCATCTAAGAGTTCACGCACCGCATCTACAACGTTCGCTTGCTCGATGAAGCGCTTGCCCTCTTTGCCAGGGATGTCGCGGCGGGCTAATACCGCCTTGCCAGAAGCAATATCTTTTGGCCCAACTTCTAGGCGAACTGGCACACCACGCATCTCCCAGTCATTGAATTTGAAACCAGGTGTTTCATCCCGATTATCAAGATGTACTCGCACGCCAGCTTCTCTCAATTGAGCGACTAGATTTTCCAGTGTTTGCATGACGGCAGCCTGCTCATCATCTTTACGGTAGATGGGAATAGCAACCACCTGTATTGGGGCAAGTCTTGGCGGCAAGCGCAGGCCTTTGTCATCACCATGCGTCATCACAATTGCACCAATCATACGGGTGCTCAATCCCCATGAAGTTGTCCAGCAGTATTGCAGTTCGTTGTTTTCGTCAAGATATTTAATATCAAAAGCACGGGCAAAATTCTGCCCCAGATTGTGGCTGGTGCCCGATTGCAAGGCCTTACCATCGCGCATCATTGCTTCAATAGTATAGGTGCGCAACGCTCCGGCAAAGCGTTCAATGCGGCTTTTTTCACCCTTAATGACTGGAATTGCGGCATCGTTGATAGCGAAATCGGCATAGACATCCAGCATTTGAATGGTTTCAGCTTCGGCCTCTTCTTCTGTTGCGTGGGCAGTATGCCCCTCTTGCCACAGGAATTCAGCTGTGCGCAAGAATGGCCGAGTGCGCAATTCCCAGCGCACAACATTCGCCCATTGGTTGATGAGCAAAGGTAAATCGCGGTAGGATTGAATCCATTGGCTAAACGCCTCGCCGATAATAGTTTCAGATGTCGGGCGGACGACAAGCGGCTCTTCTAACTGCTTGCCACCAGCATGGGTGACAACCGCCAACTCTGGGCTGAAACCCTCAACGTGTTCCGCCTCACGTTTAATATAGCTCTCTGGAATGAAAAGCGGGAAATAAGCATTCCGATGCCCCGTAGCCTTAAAGCGACGATCGAGGCCATCTCGAATGGCTTCCCAAAGTTCGTAGCCATAGGGCTTGATGATTAGGCAGCCGCGCACTGGTGACTGCGCTGCGAGTTCTGCACGATAGACAATCTCGTTATACCATTTAGAGAAATCTTCACTTTGTGGCGTGATAGCTTGCGCCATTGGTTAATCCCTTATCCTGAACATCACCAATATGAATGCGGCCTATTATACACTAT
>DAOTWU010000440.1:0-1643 GCA_034435735.1 Anaerolineae bacterium
ATCACTGGCCCATCAGATGGCGAACCACATAAAGTGGGCGTCGCTATATCCGATGTGATTGCTGGCTTATATGCGGCTAATGCTGTTCAGGCGGCTTTGCGGCATAGTGAAGCGACAGGGCAGGGGCAATATATCGATGTGAGCTTATTAGATACGCAACTTGCAGCGTTGGTCAATGTTGCCAGTAACTACTTAATCTCTGGCCAAACGCCACCCCGTCTGGGAAACCAACATCCCAACATTGTACCCTATCAAGTTTTTGATGCCGCAGATGGCCAGTTTGTTGTGGCTGTTGGCAATGATGGCCAATATGCGGCTTTGTGTACGGTTTTGCAACGCCCAGACCTTTTTCATGATGAACGCTTTTCTACCAATCCCGCCCGTGTTCAAAACCGCGAAGTGCTTATTCCCCTACTTCAAGCTGAATTTAAGCGCCAGTCCATCAGCTATTGGATGGAGCATCTTGTGCAAGCGGGTATTCCTTGTGGACCGATTAACACCGTTGCTGAGGCTTTACAAGACCCGCACGCTCAAGCACGGGGCTTAATTCAGCAAACCCGTTTAGCGAATGGGGAGCTGGTTTCTTTGTTAGGGATGCCTGTTCACTTATCTCACACTTCCGCCGAAATTCGCTATCCGCCCCCCTTGCTTGGTGAGCATACCGAACAAATTTTACAAGAAGTGCTACAATTATCTGCATCAGATATTGAGAAGTACCGCGCTCATGGGGTGATTTAGGCAGTGGCATTGAGTTTTTCACAACAATTTTACACTTTATCAATGTTTCTTTGTTTTGTGATATGGAACTTGTGGTAGGGTAAAGATGGTAAGCGCAACAAATTGAGTAGGATGGATGTATGGGAAACAATACAGCGCATTCTGTAAGCTCTCCACAAAAGAACCTATTCTGGTTGCGTTGGGCATTGCTTGCGGCATCTATAGGCGCGCTTTTCCTCGCACAGGGACGTAGCTTTGAGCCAGATGCGTGGCTATCAGATATTGGCGTTTTGTTGCTGGTTGGTGTTATTGCCAATATTCTGTATATGAGCATGCTTTATACCCGTAGTTTGCGCTCCGCATTACCTTATACCCTACTCATTGGCGATATGGCTTATACTGCTATTTTTGCCTATTTAGCTGCAGAACAGCCCGCTTTGATCGTTGGCCTTGTTTCTGCTTTTGCTTTGCTGGCGCGCCCCATGCTGGTTGAAGCTGTCGCTTGGACACATGGTGCTGGTTTAGTGCTTATTTCCGCGGGTAGCGTTTACTTTGCGTTGGGCAGTGATGTGTTTATGACCGCATGGCCAGCTTATCTATCTGCTGCCCTAGCCCCAATTGTGTTGATTGCTGCATTGAATGTGTGGGCAGGTTGGTACGAACAAATAGAGCGCCGTCGCCAGCGCCAAGTGCGCGATGTAACGCTCACACGTAACACAGAAATTGCTCGTTTACGTGAACAAGTTCGTACGATTACAGAAATGTCTAATGCCCTCAGCTCAACTCTGAATTTCAAGAAATTGCTTGATGTCGCACTAGATATTGGACCATTGGCACTCCGTAAACGCAATGTGCGGCGTTTTGTCAGCATGGTGCTGTTGTTTAAGCCTGATGAGACATTATATATTGCCAACTCTCGTGGCCTT
>DAOTWU010000441.1:0-3564 GCA_034435735.1 Anaerolineae bacterium
AGAAACGCCTACTGAAGAGCCAACAGCTGCCGATATGGCACCTACAGAACAACCTACTGAGGAGATGGTGACAGTTGAGCCAACTGAGGAAGCCACTGAAGAAGTAGTGACGGTTGAGCCAACTGAAGAGGTTACGCAAGAGCCTGTCGTTGAGCCAACCGAAGAGGTCACACAAGAGCCTGTCGTTGAGCCAACCGAAGAAGTTGCAGAGCCGACAGTTGAACCTTCGCCCTTCCCGACAATTGTGGAAGTTGATACACCAGGCGCAGAAGATTCGCCAACAAGTGGTGATATAGCGCCGTTGCTGCTCATTGGTGGCGGTGGTTTATTGCTGCTAATTCTCTTCTTGTTGGCGCGGCGCGGCGGCAACCGTAAGTAACTAAAACACACGAATATAAATCTGAGGGGCTTGTCAATAAGGCAAGCCCTTTTATTTTTGTTGGCGCTTCATCAAATAGCTAATCAGAAGGAAGCCAATGACCGATGCTGTGACCATAATTACGACAACCAACAAACCCGGCCCATAGCTTCCTGTTAAATCTTTAAGCCGCCCGACAATCCACGGCCCAAATGCTGCCCCTAAACCAAACATAGCACCAACGATACCATTCACCAATCCCAAGCCGCCACTAGAAAATACATCGCTAGCGAGGGCTGTCGTTTGGCTGCTTCGCGTACCTTCTCCCAAAGCTAAAAGTAAGCTATATAGTGGTAACAAGGCAACGCTGTGAGTTCTATCCAGAAGAATAAGCACACCCACCGCCCCCGTTAAACAAAGCGCCCCCAAGCTAAAAGCCCAACCTCGCCCCCAACGGTCGGACACCCAGCCCCAACCAACAAACGTGATGGCAGTCAGAAAACCTGCCAGCCCCACAAATGCTGATGCGGTACTGCGAGGGATACCCGTAGATTCAATATAGGCCACTTGATGCACAGTGAGCGAACGTAATGGACCTAATGCGTTAAAAGAGACGAAAAGCAATAGCCAAAAGGCAGGCTTACGCAATAGCGGGCGCAAACCCATTTTGGGCACGGCTTGTGATGATGACTTAAGCGGCAAATCAAGCGGGGGTGGGCGACGTTGCCCCCAAGCCAATAATGGCGCTAAGCCCAAAACACATAGTAGGGAAAGGGCGAGATATGCCCCCCGCCAGCCTAATCCGTCAATGAGAAAATTGGCCAATGGCACGAAAATAAGCGAGCCTAGTCCTGTGCCTGCAAAAGCGATGCCAATGGCGCGCCCCCGACGGTGCATAGGCACCCAGCCAGCCACATTGGCGGCAACTGGACCAAGCCCAATGACCGAAAGGCCTAAGCCGCCAATCAGGCCATAAGCGATGGTGAGCTGTTCAATTGTGGTTGCTGTGCTGCTCAAAAAAAGCCCTATAGCCAACAATAGCGCACCACCAGTGAATGTGATACGTGGGCCAAAACGGTCTAATAACGCCCCAGATGGCGCAGACCCTAACGCAAAAGCCAGCATACTCACACTGAAAATGCTGGCAGCAGCCTCGTTACTCCACCCTTCGGCAGAGACAAACTCGGCAAAAAACACGGAGAATGATAAGCGAATGCCGAAAATGATGAAAACAGCCACGCCGGAGACCAGCACCACCCTACGGGCAATCCGTTCATCCGGCGTGTTGCTATGGAGTTGTGTCACTAGTGCCCGCCTAAATACATCCGTTGTACAACTTTGCTATGGAGTAAATCTTGACCTTCACCTTCAAAGCGGTTACGTCCGCTCTCTAGAACATAGCCACGATGGCTAATTTCCAGCCCTTGGCGGGCATTCTGTTCCACCATGAACACCGTAATTCCAAACTCCTCATTGAGTCGGCGCACTGTTGAAAAAACCATTTTACTGATGAGCGGCGCAAGGCCAGCAGAAGGTTCATCCAGCATAAGCAACTTTGGCTCTAGCATTAGGGCGCGGCCTATTTCCAGCATACGCTGTTCGCCGCCGCTCATTGTGCCCGCCATTTGCTTACGACGCTCTTTAAGACGGGGGAACATCTCAAAAACTCGTTCCATAGCGTTTTGTATACGGGCTTCATCCTCCACAATGTACATACCCAACCGCAAATTTTCTTCAACCGTCATTTGCGGAAAAGTAGAGCGTCCTTGTGGCACAAAGGTAATGCCATGATGAAGAATGTCATTAGGCTCTAGACCTGTAATGTCGTGTTCACCAAACCAAATACGACCAGCAGAAGGTTTGATAAAACCATACACTGCCTTAAACGCAGTAGATTTACCTGCACCATTTGGGCCAATAACGCAAACAATTTCACCTTCGCGCACATCAATATTGACACCATGCAAAATGGTAATTTTGCCATATCCAGCGTAAATATCGCGCACACGTAGCAGCGCGCTGTCATCTGGTGGGCGAATAGCAATGGCCGAATCTTCTACATGTTGTGTGGTCATATCGCCCTCCTACTCTTCACGCCCGAAGTAGGCTTCTATCACTTTATAGTCATCTTGAATTTCTTCCGGCGAGCCTTCTGCGATAAGTTGGCCATAATCCAGCACATAGAGGCGGTTACATAGCTCCATCGCAAAATTCATATTATGCTCAATGAGGAAGAATGTAACGCCCTTCTCGCGGTTTAAGCGAAGAATGGCCTGTTTAATATCTTCAATCAGGGCAGGGTTCACGCCACTAGTCGCCTCATCTAGCAGCACAACCAGCGGGTCGCTCATCAAGGTCATGCCAATTTCCAGCAGACGCTGCTGCCCACCACTGATATTATTGGCCAAGTTGTTACGCACATGATCTATACGCAAAAATTCCAAGAGTTCATCTGCCTTGCGGCGAATGTGTGGAGGAGCAATCCATAGCCACAGCCACGGGGGGACACCGCGCCATTTTCGCGCTAGTAACATATTGTCAAAAACGCGCAGTTTGCCAAAGATACGTATTCGCTGGAATGTACGGGCGAGGCCGCTACGATTGAAGCGCCACGGCGCGAAGCCCGTAACGCGCTGACCGTCAAGGTAAACCTCGCCATCAGTCATCGGCAACACACCGCTAATACAATTGAAAAGCGTCGTTTTACCACTACCGTTTGGCCCTAAAAGGCCAACAATCTCCCCTTGGTAAATCTTGAAATTCACTTTATCAACAGCTAAAAGCCCACCAAACGCCTTTAAGATATTGCGCCCTTCAAGAACGATGTGGTCATGGTTGATAGTTGGGGGCGGCATATCAATAGCCGCTTTAACTTCGCCTTCGGGTATGGGGCGAAATTCAAAGTCCTCATCCTCGCTTTTACCATTCTCTTTTCGTCGTAACAGACGGTGGCGAATAAACCACGCAAGCCCCCTATCTTCTGGGTCTAGCAAGCCAAGAATGCCGCTGGGCATATAAAGCACAATGGCCAGCAAGAACAACCCCGTGATGGTGAGATGCAACTGCCCCGCACTCGCCCAGATGGTGTTACGTCCATAGTAGAATAAGGCCGCACCTAAAACAGGCCCCCAAGGCCGCCCGATGCCGCCTAGCATGGTCATCATGATAATTTGGATATGGTAATCCTCTGGGAAGATAGTATCGGG
>DAOTWU010000442.1:0-2854 GCA_034435735.1 Anaerolineae bacterium
GTTCACAAATACAGTACCCGTTGCATTACCGCATACATTAACTGTGGTAGAGCCAGAGGGACCAGACCCCAAACTGTACGCAGTAGCATTCGCGCCTTGAGAGTTGTAAGAAATATCCAAATTATCTGCAACAGAATAACCAAACCAACTCACTTGAACAAGATTGGCAGCGGGATTTATACATTCCCAGACGACTTTTTGACCAGGCCCGGTATAGACCACACCTGAGGATAAATCAGGTGTTGCCGTTGCGCCCGGCGGATTATTTGTATCGGCCTCATGCACCAGCGGCGCTGTTTGGCCTGTATCACAGACCACTTCACCATTGAGTAACGCCTGTACCCGCCAGCTACCAACACCGCCAATGGGCAAACCTCGCGTATTGAGCGTGATGTTAGGTGTTGTGCCCCCTACGTTATAGCTGGCGACTTCTGCTCCAGCGCTGTTATAGAAGATGATGCGGTAATCATCTACACCGTGCGCCTCATCCCAATAAAACGTCTCAGCTGGGCCGGCAGGAATGCTGAACAACGGATGGGTTAGGCGGAAGTTTGAGCAATCGACACCACCTGTATTTTGCGATACAGGTTCTTGGGGTGGCGCTGGAGGCGGGTCACCAGGACAAAGCAAGTCAATTGGATAATTGAGTAAATCTTCTGGCACACCTTCCAGAACACACCAGCCCTGTAATGTATCTAACTGTACTGGTTCAGGTTCTGACCAACCACAAGAAACGACGCGATCATTGGATTCACCATCAATCCCCAAGTTATCCGGCTCAGAGAGGCAAACGACGCTGCGGTAACCCGCAAAAACCGTCTTGACCGCCCCTGTATCGGGGTCGGTGACAATGGCATGGCCATCTAATACGATGATTTCCATCAAATCGCCCGGCGGCAAAATACGGAAGAGCACCGTTGAACCAATGCGCACATCCGCGCCATTAACGGTGAACTCAACTTCTAAATTTTTTGGCCCTTGCACAACTAACACATCATCAGAGATTTCGTTACAAGTTGGCTGGCCAATACCTGTTCGTAGATAGAACGCCTGCATGGGCATACGCTGTGTGCCATCTAACACAGGCAGTGAGGCAAGTGCCTGAGTATCAACTGCGATAACGCTTAGACTCACCCAACCAATGCGGTCGTTATATACGATGCGCAGCCAATCACCTGTTGGGTCTATCCCATCAGCTTCAACACGGTCATTATTCGCCAAAGCACCAATGACGTTGAAGTTAAGTCCGGGTCCGCTGCGCACATTCGCCCCTTCTCGCACATTGCCAAAGACGGGCACAGGGTCTGCTGGGGTAAATGCATCTTCCGGCTCGACAGCATTTTCCAACTCGGCATCGCCCAGCAAAATGAACGTGACAGCCTGACCGGGTAAGGTGTTCGGCACATTGGCTTGCAAGCTCATTACGGCCACGCCCCACTCGTTTGTTTCGAGGTTCAATGGCGAAGTTGTCAATTTTGCGAGAATAGAAACGGTAGTGCGGTCGGATGGTTGGGTGAAAAAGTCTTCAGAGACTTCCTCAAGGAAAGTAGCGCTGACTTGGTTGTAACCATAGCAAGCCGAATTGCGTTCTAGGCCGCCACAATTATCATCCATCGCGCTCAACGCCTGTTCAACAAGCGCGGGGCAAGTGCCCCCAGCTTGCGCTCCAGCATGTTGGAAAAGCGCCCCTCCCAACATGAGTAAAACAAATCCAACAATTAATGTTGCATAGCGGTACATAGCATCCCCCATATACCTTAAAATAAACTTGAGACTCAGCGAATGATATGAGTATTATAGAATCAGATGGTAATTTGCGCAGCAAATAAAAAACGGCGTCACAAAATATGTGACACCGCGTCGTTATTCCGTAGAGTACGCGTATATCGAGCGTAGTTAAAACTCAAATTCTTCGGGTTTACAAACCCGCAAAACGCCGGCCAGTTCATGGCCAACATGATGGACAACATCATCAATTTGTAACTGCAACGGCCCGTTGAATGGCGCCCGTTCAATCAGGCGAAAGCGCTTCCCAACCTGTAATCCCAAATGCTCAATATAGAGAAGCATTTCAGGGTCATGAGTATAGACACGGCTCAGCACATATTCTTCGCCAACTTCGACATCCTGTAAGGCTGTATCTATCACCTGAGGCATCACACCATCAGGCGTTGGAATAGGCTCACCATGTGGACAACGTTTGGGATACCCAGCCAGCGCTTCCATCCGTGAAACAATACGGTCACTCACTACAGCGCCTAAATCATCAGCGGCATCGTGAACTTCATGCCAGCCAAACCCCATCACATCAACCAGAAACCGTTCAACAAGGCGGTGACGGCGAATACTTAACAACGCTTCACGCTCTCCAGATGGCGTTAAAGCAATGCCTTTATAGGGTTCGTGCTCAATATAACCATCATCTTTTAGCCGCCGCACCATGCGCGTCACGGCTGGTGCAGTTACACCAACAGCCTCGGCCAGCGCTGATGTGGTTATATAACGTTCGCCCTGCTGATAGGAAACGAGCCGATACGCTTCCGCCAGATATTCCTGCACTCTGGCGCTATCATTCATAGAATTGCCCCACTCAATACAGGCACAAAGGCCTTTTTATAGATTATTATCATCATAAATATAGCTGGAATTCGACCTGTTTAGCAAGTGCAAAGTTGTATTTTTATGTGGTTCAAACACTTCTCGCTAGGCTAATGACTTAAGGTAAGCTGAGCAAATAGGCAACAAGGGCATCGATTTCCTCATAGCCATAATCCATAATCAAGCGGTGTGTGCCATCAAGAATGAACACATCGCGCAAAGTTTGAGCAGAACCATCGTGCAAATAGGGCGCGCT
>DAOTWU010000443.1:0-1899 GCA_034435735.1 Anaerolineae bacterium
CAGGTACGATATGCTCTAAGCGTTCGCGCATCACATCAATAGTGCGAATGCGGTTATGAACAAAGAATATCTGCCCGCCCCTATCTAATTCACGCAGAACGGCCTGTCGTATCAAGGCATCATCAAAGCGCCCTACATGCGTCATGACAGGTAATCGCTCTTCTGGAGGCGTCTGTATCATACTGATGTCACGGGCGCCAGTGAGGCTCATATAAAGCGTTCTGGGGATAGGGGTGGCGGTCATAGTGAGTACGTCGATTTGTGTCCGCAACTTTTTGAAGTGCTCTTTATGCTTCACGCCAAAACGTTGCTCTTCATCGATGATGACCAAGCCTAAATCTTTGAAGGTGACATCGTTAGATAGGATGCGATGTGTGCCTATCATGATGTCTATTTCCCCGCTGGCGAGTTGTGTCAAAATGCGCGACTGCTGTTCTTTAGTGCGGAAGCGCGAGAGCATCTCTATTTTGACAGGGAACTGGGACATGCGGTTACTGAATGTCATATAGTGCTGTTGGGCGAGTACTGTCGTGGGGACAAGTACAGCAACCTGTTTACCATCCATCACCGCCTTAAATGCGGCGCGCAAAGCCACTTCTGTTTTACCATAGCCCACATCGCCACAAATCAGGCGATCCATAGGATGGGGCTGTTCCATATCGGCTTTTACTTCTCGCAAAGCACGTAACTGGTCTAATGTTTCGATATAGGGGAATGACGCCTCAAGCTCATGTTGCCAATGACCATCTGGACTGAAAGCAAAGCCTTGCGCTTGGGCGCGGGCAGCATAAAGGGCGAGCAATTCTCGCGCTTCTTCCTCAACCGCCTTACGCGCCTTGCTCTTTGTGCGCACCCAATCAATTTGTTTGCCGAGTGTATGTAGCTGGGGCGCTTTTTCATCGTTACCCACGTAACGGGTTAAACGGTCAGCTTGGTGAATGGGGACAAAGAGGCGGTCGGTACCGGCATATTCAACCAGTAAATACTCGCGTTCGTTGCCATCAATGGTGCGGCGTGCCATACCCGCAAAACGCCCGATACCATAATCCACATGCACCACATAATCGCCAACTTGCCAATCTGCGTAGCCAGATTCTGGCGCGCGTCCTTTGCGTTCGGCACGGCGGCGACGTGGCTCTGGGCGAGACCAGCCATAAATTTCAGCATCAGTCATTAAGTGCAGGCGACCGCTGCCAGCGTTCAAAGTCCAACCAGCTTGCATTGCCCCTTCTAAAAGCAAAGTTGTGCCAGATGGTGGCAGTGTATCAACCTGTTGAGCAAGCGGCAAAAAGTCCCCTGTCTCTTCACTCCATAATTTAGCCAAGCGTTGGGGCTGCTGGGTGATAATGACGCTGCTATCCCCTTTTCGCGCTTGTTTGCGCACATCCGCCAGTAAAGGGCGCAACTGACCGCCGTAGCGTCCTCCCGGACTGAAAAGGCGAGTAGTTGTTTCTTCGGAATAATTGTCCAATTGCAGGCGTGTATGGTCTTCTAGCGCCACAGTCAGCATATCTAATGGAACATACGGCGGTGGGAAATCGGGCGGTAATTGGCCATTCTGCTGCTTAAGTGCCCGTGCAGATTCTGCATCACCCACCATCTGCCGCGATATTTCGTCAAAATCACCTGGATCTTCAATGACAATCAATGTATTCAGCGGCGCATAATCAAATAGGCTCGCTGGCTGCGGGTAAAAATAGGGCAAATAGTGTTCGATATTCGGAAAAGCCATCCCGCTCTCTAGTGACACATAATCACTGAAGCCGCTGGACAGGGTATCATCTTCCTGTGGCAAAGCTTCAAACCATGAAGCCAAATGCTTAGCAAGTGTGGTGCCATTTTCAGGTAATGCTTCCCGTGCGGGTGGAATATAAATCTGTTCAACGGATTGGATAGAGC
>DAOTWU010000444.1:0-5050 GCA_034435735.1 Anaerolineae bacterium
CGGGAACGCGGTGTTTCTCCACCTTTATCACGAGTACGGTTACCAGCTAAGAAACCACGCGCCAAAGGGCTCCATGGGATAACAGCAACCCCCATGTCAATACATTGGGGGATCATCTCGCGCTCTTCTTCACGATAGATGAGGTTATAGTGATTTTGCATAGAGACGAACTTCGTCCAGCCATTCATCTCGGCAACATGCTGCGCTTTAGCGAATTGCCATGCATACATGCTAGATGCGCCGATATAACGCGCCTTACCCGCTTTCACTACATCATGAAGCGCTTCCATCGTTTCTTCAATTGGAGTGTTATAGTCCCAGCGGTGAATTTGGTACAGGTCAACATAATCCATGCCCAAGCGCTTAAGAGAGGCATCTATAGCATCCATGATATGCTTACGGGAAAGCCCCCCTTGATTGGGTTTATCGCCCATTGGAAAAAATACCTTAGTTGCGACAACAACCTCATCACGACGGGCAAAATCACGTAGGGCGCGGCCTGTAATTTCTTCACTCACGCCTAATGAATACATATTAGCTGTATCAAAAAAGTTGATACCCAATTCCAAAGCGCGCTGAATAAATGGGCGGCTCTCTTCTTCATTAAGTATCCAATCGCGCCAACGAGATGTGCCATAGGTCATCATCCCCAAACAAATGCGCGAAACCTGTAAACCTGTATTCCCTAAATTTACATATTGCATATTAATTCCCCTGCTCTAAAGCTGGACAAAGTGCCATGCGAAAAAAGTTCACTAAGTTTTGTTCATAAACTTTAGTATCATCCCAGATAGCTTCAATATGAGCGCTACCATGAACAATCCATGGTTGGACACTCCCCCCGCTACGCTGTATAACATCGGCGATTTCATAGGCACATACATAAGGCACGCGCTCATCAGCATCACCATGAACAATGAAAACAGGGCGGTTGGCATGATGGGAAAGCGCGTCCGCTGGGCTTATAGCAGTTATATCACGTCGCGCAATGTGCCGCGCAAACCATAACGCACCATTCCCAACCCATGTGGGAACATGCACCCGCTTAAGTTCTGCCTTTACAATGCTTTCCAATGTAGACCAGCTACTATCTGACCACACCGCTGCTACACGCGGCTCCATACCAAAAGCAATGTTAGAACACGCTGCCCCAAAGGAAAAACCCATAAGGCCGATTTTATTCGGCTGTATGTTCTTTTCCGCTATCAGCCAATCCCATGCGCCTAAAACATCCAGATATTCGCGTGTGCCAGCGGATTGACGGCCATCAGGCGCGTCGGAATCGCCATGGTTGCGCAGGTCAATAGCTAACACATGGAAACCGTGGCGATGGAGCATGCCCGCGGCAGCGAGCACAAAAGGGCGACGCTTACAATCTTGAATGCCGTGGGTGATGATGATCGCCGGCGCATCTGGAGTGGTAACAGGGATATACCATGCGCTGAGGTTTATTCCTTGTTCACGGCTGGAAAAACGCACCTCTTCATACTGCTGTATGCGGAAGGGCTGCGTGTCAAAACCCTCTCTCAAGAAATATGCAGGGGTATTATCGACATCTTCGGGATGCGCTGAACAGCGGGCATAAACTTTTGTCAGCAAGTGATAAACCAACAAGACGGCGAATACATATAGCGCCAAACTTCCCAAAACGCCCCAAAGCATACTTCACTCTCCCAGATGGGCAATTTTCGCCTTTAGTTGGCCACACCCTGCATCAATATCAATGCCGCGCCGTACCCGCACAGTGGCATTGACACCATAACTCTCAAGAATGGCGATGAATTCGTCTAGTGCAGCATTGGATGATGGGTCACCACTATAGCCGCCCGTTGGATTTAATGGGATGATATTGACATGACAGACCATTCCCCGAAGCAAACGCCCCAGTGCATGGGCTTGTTCTGGGGTGTCGTTTTCGCCAGCAATAGCTGCCCATTCAAAGGTGACTCGGCGGCCAGTTTTGTGGATATAGTAGTTACAAGCGTCAAGCAAATCCGCCAGTGGCCAGCGCTTATTTACAGGCAAAAGCGCGGCACGTTCTTCATCTGTCGCAGCATGGAGACTAATCGCCAGCCGTACCTGTAAACCTTCTTCGGCAAAGCGGCGAATTTCTGGCACAAGGCCGACGGTACTCACCGTGATATGGCGTGCACCAATACCCAAATCATCCATTAAGCGATGAATGGCGGCAAGAGAAGCCTCATAATTATGAAACGGCTCTCCCATACCCATGAGAACAACGTTTGAGAGGCGCTCTCCTTTTTCTGCTAGATATGTCGCAAAGTGAATAGCTTGCTCGAAAATTTCTTCTGCAGAAAGATGACGGGAAAATCCCATCTGCCCTGTAGCGCAGAATACACATCCCATAGCACAACCCGCTTGTGTGGAAATGCAGGCAGTGCGGCGGTCGTCATCATATTCCATAAGAACCGCTTCAATGAGCTGACCATCGGGTAAGCGATAAAGGCGTTTCACTGTGCCATCACGACTAGATTGTTCTGCGGCGATGCTTAAAACACCCAGCGTTGTTTCAGCGGCAAGGCGGGTGCGTAATGTTTTCGGCAAATTGGTCATCGCGGCAAAATTGGACACACGTTTGTCATAAAGCCATTCCCAAAGTTGGCGCGCGCGATACTTCGCCTCACCCCATTCCTTAAACAAGGCTTCAATATCTGATAGGGACATGGCATATAGATTGAGCATTTTAGTCTCTCTCTTGTAACATTCTCAAATAGATGTAGGTCAACACACCTAATGCAGCGAAAATAGCACCAATAAGCACAATAAGCGCTGGTGATACAGGGCTTTCAGCTTGTACTTCTGGCACTGCTGGTGGCAGTGTTGGCGTGCGTAAGCTATCTGGTGGGCGCGGCGTATTGGTAGCAGTTGCTGGACGTGGTGTGTTGGATGGTGTTAATGTCGGTAAAGGTGTAGCCGTATGGAAACCCGTCACCGTTGGCGATGGTGTAAATGTCGGTGTTGATGTTGGGAATGGTGTATCTGTTGGCGGGAACGGAGTTGGCGTCCGCGTTTGTGTCGGTGTCGGTGTATCTGGCATGTATGGTGTAAAACCGAAAGTATACAATGCCTCATCGGTGAATATCCACGTTTCAAAAGCGGGCAATAGCGCACTTAGGGGTGTACCCACCGCCGATTCATATGTTGAGGCAAAGTCATCAGCCGATGAGAGGCTGTTGGCAAAATCAAATAAAGACGAAACACCTATCTGGTCAGCCATGAAGAGGACCAAACCATAACTTTGGGCATACCATAAATCAAAGCGATCATCTGTGGGCGCAGGGGCAGGCTGTGTTAGGTCAAATAATAAGTTAGTGCGTGCTGCTTGTTGGATAATTTGAACCCGATCAAACTTGTAATCGGGCAGGTAAAACTGGAACAGCCCTTCTATAAACCAGGCGGGCACGGCCTCATTTTGTAATAGCGACGCATAAAGATGCTCAAACATATGGCGGGCAATGTTCTTCTGAATGCTCGTGCGCTGGCGTTTGGTATTGTATTCAACAATCTCATAACCGCTGCGTTCGTAAATGGCACGGCCAAAATCGAGGTCACAGGGGATACGCGCTCCTTCTCCAAAGCTCACCCCCAAAACAACGGGCTGGCCATTGAAAATGGTACAACCTGGTAATAACTCTTCGTTAAATAAAATCAAATTGAAACGCATAGTCTGACCAGTATTTTCAGACATAAGGGCGTAAATATCGCGCACTAGATTACGGATGGTCGATGGTTCTGGCGCACCTTGTGGCAACGCTAAGTCCAGCACTCCATCCGGGTCAGTATCAAAACGCCATTCTGTACGCGGGTCAGTAAAATAAACTGTATCCACAAAATTGGCAACTTCATCACGGGTGGTAACAACTTGCCAACGATAAAGGATATTCCCAAACACTGGCGGTGGGTTATCATGCGGCACGTTCCAGATATAGAGCAACTCGGTATAGCGGGCATCTGGGGGAGAAATCACATCACGCAGGGGCGTAAGCACGAAATCGACAGGCTCGCTATTCGGCGGGTCTACCGTGAGCACAACACTCGCTAGCATATCTATTGGGCGGTCTAGCACAATTTTGAACGCTATTGCCTCTGGAAAGCCAAGCTCTACGCTGTGCGCATACACAAATTCGGGGATAACTTGTGATGGCGGTTCGGTAGATGTTACCGGCACTTCTGTGCCCTCTTGTGCAGCAGCAGAAAATGTATATAGCAATAAGAAAATTAACAACCAGCGATACTGTTTGCGCATGATAAAAACCTATCACTCAGCTGAGCGAAGCAAGGAGTAAGAATGGTACGAAATTATAGACAAAATGGGCGATGATAGCCGCGGTGGTACTGGTGTGTTGGCGAACATAACCAAAACCTAAACTCACAAAAAAGATGATAACTGATGCCCAAGTAAAAGTATATTGCAAATGTGTAAGGGCAAAAAATAGGGAAGTTAGGGTAATACCAAAAACGGGTTGCAGTGCCCCTCTGAATAGGATTTCCTCACTAATTGCTGCTGTCAGAGCGATGAGGAAACCAAAGGACAAAATACTTTCAGGGGTTGACAGCGATAATATCTCATCATAGGCAATTTCTGGTGATTGGGGGAAGAAAATCACCCCTATAATATTGAGCGCTATCATCAACCCATACATGGCGATTCCCATACCTACGCCCTGTTTGATGTCATTGAACGAGAAAGATGTTAGCCCAAGACGCTCTAATACCTGCGGCCACGTGCGACGAGAGAATAAACCAACGCCCAACAACGACACACTGAGATAAAACGCAACTTGAAACCACAAATTTTGTGGGTCAATCCCACCTTCTAATTCTTCAACAACACCTTGTACACCACCAATAAGGACAAAAGCGTGAAACTCTAAAGAGAGATAAATTGCGGCAATAACAATAGCCGTTATATGTAAAATGGAGTCAGGATTATAGCCAACAGTGGGCGGCAGTGCGTTACGCAAACGCAAGCGCACCGCTGGATAATGTACCAGCGCTAGAACCGCTAAAAGGAGCGCCGTGACGATTA
>DAOTWU010000445.1:0-3752 GCA_034435735.1 Anaerolineae bacterium
AAGACTCAGATGTTGGTGGCCGTATGGCGACCTGCCGCATTGGTGGCGGGTTAGCGGATTATGGTTGCCAGTTCTTCACCGCGCGTTCGCCCGAATTCATCGCTTTGGTGGAAAAATGGCGCAACGCGGGTATGGTGTTTGTTTGGTCGCATGGCTGGAGTGATGGCAGCCTGAAGCGTACCCTGCCAGATGGCTATCCACGTTATGCCGTGCGTGGTGGCATGCAGGCGCTGGTGCAGTACCTCGCTCGCGATGTGGATGATATACGCACGGGCTTCAAAATTCGGCGCATCTCTTTGCGAGGCGATCATTGGCTGCTAGAGCCGCAAGAGGGTGAGCCAGTCGTCGCTTATCACTTGCTTTTGACGCCGCCGTCCCCCGTCGCCCTCCAGTTATTAGATGCCGGTGGAGTGACGCTGCGAGATGAAGACCGCGCTATACTTGAGCGCATTCAATACATTCCATCGCTGACGGCGATGTTCGTCGTTGATGGCGCGGTGAATTTGCCAGAGCCGGGGGCTATCCAGCGCAAAGATGAAGACTTTTCGTGGATAGCGGATAATTATAGCAAGGGCATCTCTTCCCAACACGTGGTGACACTACAAGCTAATGGACGCTATAGCCAGCAGCATTTTGAAGATGATGAGGCGAGCATCATCGCCGCTTTTACTGAAGTGCTCACGCCTTATCTTGCGAAGGATACCAACATTCAGGAATCTAAATTGATACGCTGGCGCTATGCCTTGCCCATTGTGACATCGCCAGATAATTATTTGCGGGCGCAGGATGTGCCCTCGTTGTATTTCGCGGGTGATGCTTTCGGTGGTCGTGGGCGGTTAGAGGGTGCTGTCGCCTCTGGTTTGGCGGTGGCGCGGGCATTAGGCCAGCGCTAAGGCAAAATTGAAGAGGGGTACTATATGCCCCTCTTTTTATATTTCATTTTGTCGGAGGGGGAGGGCTTGTGCTAAGATAGAGAAGAGCGATAGTGAGAGGCAAAATATGCAGCCTGTACCATTCATTCCGCGTTATAAACTGCTTCTAGATTTTGATATTCTGCCCGGCAGACAACAAAATTACATCCGCTTCCTCCTCGGAGAGTTCGCCCCCACAGCCCGCGAGATGGGCGTTCATCTTTATATGGCCTGGCATGTTGCTTATGGGGATTACCCCATGCGCCAACTGGTATTTGTGGCGGAAGATTTGGAGACGGTACAGCGTGCGCTCAATAGCCCCCGTTGGCGCCATATGGAAGAGCGCTTGAAAACCTACGTCAGCAACTATTCCCGTAAATTGGTACACTATAAAGAACGGTTTCAGTTGTAATTGGTATCCACATTACTAGGGGCGTTTTATCATGAGTGATAATGTTCAAATTTCTACCCTTGTTGATGAGACAAGTGAAAAACAAAGTCTACGTATTCCCTTAAATGCTATTCATGAAACATTGAGCACTCGTGAGATTGTTTATGATGAAGCGTTTGAAGAATTAATGACGAGTTTACAGCAACAGGGGCTGTTGCAACCCATTAAAGTGCGCCGTGCTGATAATGGCTATGAATTAGTTTATGGTCGTCGTCGGTTGGCGGCTATGCGCAAATTGGGATGGGAATACTGTACGGCCATTGTTGAAGATATAGATAAGCAACAGGCTGTATTTCAATCCATTGTTGAAAATCTGCATCGGCGCGATTTATCCCCCTTTGAAGAAGCTCATATGTATAGTGATTTACAAGAGCAGGGATATAGCGTTACCCAAATCAGTCGTATGATTAGTAAATCTACCGAGTATATTCGGGAGCGTTTGAGTTTATTAAAACTACCTCAAGAAGTACAACGGCTTGTTCAACCGCGACAAATTCGCAGCAGTGTAGCTACCGCACAAGGGGTTTTAGCGATTAACTCTGCGGCGAGGATTGCGCGGGTAACACGCAATCAGGAAGAGGCTATTCACGTTGCTCAGAAATTTATTGAAGAGCGCTTATCTTCGGAAGAAATTCGGCAGTTCACAACTCTACTTCGACAAACGGAGAATGAGCAACAGCGCCAAAAGTTGCTTAGTCAACCTGCTCGTCAAAACGTTGGGTCACCTGAAAAAGAACAACGAACCTTTCATACCTCGAACCGTTCACTCGGTGAGCAATTTCATGCGAAGTGGTTATGGAATTTGAAGCGTATTGATTTGAACCAGTATCAACATTTCACAATTGGTTATTCTCAACGCCATTGGTCTCAATTTCTTGAACTTTTAGAGATAGCAGGTATCACAATGTTGATTGATGCACGCTATAATCCCATCAGTCAATATAAACCAGAATTTTCTAAAAATCGGTTACAGAACGCTTTAGAAGCGTGTGGCATTGATTATCGTCATTATCCTCAACTAGGGATTGCCCCTTCTGAACGTAGTGATTTGGCACAACATCATGATTATGAGACGCTGTTTGGACGCTATTCGGAAAGACTTAAAATAGACGAACCATTGAATATGCTCAAGGATGTGCTACATAGCGAACGCTTAGCATTTTTATGTGTGGAACTTGACCCCCAAACGTGTCATCGTCATCGTATTGCATTATTGTTGGAGCAACTGGGTTTTCAAACGTTGGATTTGTAGACATTATTACATTAAGGTGGTATTATTGGTAATAGCATGTTGAGCTTTGTGATTTAAGGTATATTATGGCGCAGGTAACAATAATTGATGATGTTATTATTTTAGGACGCGCTGTGCCTGAGGTAATTAGCGGCAACCGTGTAACAGTTTGTTTGGGTGGTTATTCGCCATCTCTGGGGCAATTTATCCGCTTATATCCCACGCGGGTGAAATATCTAGATGGAGAGACACGTTTGCGTCGGTGGGATATTATTCGAGTAGAAGTAGAACGTAATCCCCATGATAACCGCCAAGAGAGTTGGAAACTTGTTGGTTCAAAAGAAGATTGGGAACATATTGAACAACATATTGAGAAAATTGGGCGGATAGATGATGCCAATATACGGCGACAAATTGTTGAAGAGAATGTTTCTTCTTGTGTGCGCGCTATAGAAGATGATCGCCGCAGTTTAGGTTTTGTGCACCCACAAATACTTGAGCGCGGCTTTAGAAAGAACGAACAATTTGATAATCCTATACAACATTTTCTTTTTTCAGAATTTGATGAAACTCAATGGGCACATACTAAGCGCGATTTTGAAGAAGTCCCTTACGTCAAATATCGGTGTTCAGATTGCCAAATGAAGCAAGGGTATCATCAACAACAAATATTAGAGTGGGGATTTTTTGAGTGGCTACGTAAAAATCCTGACAATAGGGAACAAGTTTGGAAAAATGCTTATTTTGATGACCCTAATTATGACCTCTTTTTCTTTGTTGGCAATCAGAACAAGTATCGTTCGAGCTTCTTGGTAATAAGCGTTATTCGCATAAAGAAATCTAATCAGCGACTTCTCTTTTAATATCCCAAAAACAAAGCAGCTCGCCAGTTGTGACGAGCCGCTTCGTATAGGGGTAAGCACTTATTCAGCGTCTGTTTTTTCTAGGCGCTGAGGTGGTGTGTCTTCTTCTTCAGCGACTTCGCGGACAATTTCAATACGCACACGGGCGATTAATGCCGCTGCACCTGCAAGAACAGCCGCCCACGGCGCCAGGATGGCCATGACACCACCAACGGCAGCCGCAGTTAGCGGGATTTCTAGCAGGACGCGGCCATCGGGATAGCGCACGATAAGACGGCGCACATTGCCTTCTTGAA
>DAOTWU010000446.1:0-3529 GCA_034435735.1 Anaerolineae bacterium
ATAGAAAGCGCACTGACCGTTGTCGAAGCGCCCTTGCGGGGGTAGAATGTCCCTGTTTTTGACCCCAAAGCCTCGGGTCAATCAGAAAGCCAGTTGTGGAGTGCATACATGCAGACAGAAGTCAATATCCCCGCCCCTCGCCTCGATGAAACCATCGCACGCGAACATGTGCCATGTAATTTATGTGGTAGCGAGGATCGCCAACCATTTTGCCCAGAAAATGGGTTAGGATTGGTACAATGCCAAAATTGCGGATTGGTCTATGTTAGCCCCAGACCAGTGGCAACCGAATTATATGCGTTGTATGGGGAAACCTACTTTCGCAATGATGAATCGGGCGTTGTAGGGTATACCGATTATATTGCTGATGAAATCAATATCCGCAAAACTTCACAACGGCGGTTGAAGTTTCTGGAGCGGTTTATCCAGCCACCGGGGAAAATGCTTGATGTGGGCTGTGCGGCAGGCTTCTTCATGGCGGAAGCGGCTAATCGTGGTTGGCATGTTGAAGGGCTGGATGTTTCCGCCTTTGCCACGCAATACACCCACGAACGCTTTGGGTTCACCACCTACCACGGCAGTTTAACTGACGTTAACCTAAACGGCACGGCTTATGATCTTATCACCATGTACGATGTCATTGAGCATGTGCCAGATCCAAAGGCCTATATGCAACAGGTGGCTAAACTTTTACGCTCTGGCGGCATTTACGAACTCGCTACCCCAGACGTAGGCAGTTGGCCAGCACGCTTAACAGGTAAACGCTGGATTGGCTACAAGCTCTCTGAAGAGCATGTGTACTATTTCTCTGTGGAAACGCTCACCCGCATGCTAGATGAAGCGGGTTTTGATGTGGTTCATGTGCGGCATATCGGCAAGTATGTCACATTACGCCTATTTCTTGATCGCTTGGGCGTATATGCCCCGTGGCTATCGAAACCGCTGGCGTTGGTCGAGCGTATTTTCAAGCTGTCGAAGCGCTCGTTTTATGTCAATCCCTTCGATATTGTGGCGATTACCGCGCGTAAACGCTAATCACACTGCTTAGATTGGGAAATGTCGGGTAAACTATTGCCCGACTTTTTATTTGGACAAAGGCGCACGAGGGAAAAGCGATGCGGATACGGTTATTCTTAATTGTTGCCGTTGGGCTATTGGCGATAGCCGTCTATACGTTTCCCATGTGGGCGGAATATGTTTATGGGGAAGAGGTGGTCATTGATTCTCCCATGCCCGGCCTAGCGCCGGAGCAAATCGCCAAATTCGAACGCCTTCCCCAAAATGTTCAGAATGCTTATTTAGAGCTGAATGAAGTTGCGCCGTCATTGGCGAGGGCGCTTGTGCAAGCGCGCATCGCTGGTGATGTCCCCGTACCGCCAGAAAACCAGGCCATGCCGCAAAGTATTGGTGAGCCAACTGTGTTAACTCGTGTGCCGCTGGCAGAGTTTGAGTTGACATACCAGGAGATACCACTGGTACACAGCAGCAGCGGCACAGTCGCCATCTACCAAATGCCAGATGACCGTCTCTTATTACGGCTTGAGGGATTTAGGATTGATAATGCGCCCAGTTTGCATGTTGTGCTCAGCCGCAGCGCAGAGCCACGCACAGCAGAGGATATAGGCAACTATTTAGATTTGGGCGAACTGCAAGGGACGGTTGGTGACCAAAACTATTTCATTCCAGAGGGTGCAGACCTAGAACTCTACCGTTCGGTCGCCATTTACAGCCCCGAAGTGGGGCTTGTGTTCGCCATTGCCCCACTGGAATGATGCGCTTACTGGTCATGAGGTGAAGTGTCGCGGATGACCAAGGTGTCAAAATCTGCGGTGGTGTTCTCCCCAACACCTAGTGCTATCGTCCCGCCTAAATCTTCGGCGTTATCAATCGCCACAATGAAGCGATCATTCACGAAAAACGCCAACCTGTCTTGGTACGTCACTGCAAGCAATGTCACCCACTCTGGCACTTGTTCGCCTTCGGAAACAGGTAACGGCCCATCATAGAAAATCGTGCGGTCTATACTGCCATGATGGCGCACTTGCACATGATATGTACCATCAGAATTGCGCGTTAGCTCCACATAGTAGCCGAGTAAATCAGTCCCCGTAAGGCCTTCACGGGCACGCACAACCATATAAGCCGTACCCGTTGCTTCGGGGAAGCGCACATCCACACTGGCATAAATATCGGTGGAATCGTGGTAGTTATTACGGTCAGACCCTTCCCCAAAGATTTCCACCCCCAACACATCGCGCATTAAGCGGAATGTTGGGCGGTCAAGGTAACTCATCCGTAAATATAGGCCATCGGTGTAATCGCCATCAGCATCAAGGCCACCGCTCCACCAGCCGCGCTTGCCAAATGCATCATCGAAGTATTCAAAGAGGTCACTGCGCAAATCCCGAATTGGGCGCGCCAACACCTCTTCAATCAACGCATAGGCGAAGCCTGCCGCCGCATCTCGGCTACTGGCAGAACGGGTGATAAGACAATCATCAATTCGTAAAATATCGCCACGTCCAGTTACAAAACGGATGCTACCTGCACCAGGTGTGCTCTCTAACGTTTCCTCAAAAATGAGGTCACCATCCACATGAATTGTCAGGCGGTCTTCAATAAACAGAACATTGAGATTTTGCCAACGGCGAGCATAGGCATTACGCACGAGGAACGTTTCGAGTATAGCGCCATTAGCATCAACTCGATTAACTGTCATATTGCCCGCATCAAAGTCTAGCACCAACGAGCCGCCTGGCGTTTCACGCAGGTATAGCTGGTAGCCACCCTGTTCGCTGAAGACACGGCAGGTCATGCCAAGGTCTCGAATATCAGTGACAGCAGGCGTCAATTCTACTGCACCATTCATACGCACATATTGGTTGCCGTCGCTCTCACGCTCAATTGTGGCAGCGGTCGTGCTGGTTGTCAGCCAAGTCGATGGCAAACTGCCACCGCCCTCAAAATGTTCGCTGGGCGGCTCTGCCCGTTGGATGATGACATTATCAATGCGTACTGGACGGAAGGGGTTATTGGTCTGAAGCAAAATCTGCCCAGCACCTAATGGCACGTTATTATCTGAACGAGAGAGCACGAGATTGTTATCCAAATAAACGTAGATACGTGTACCCTCCGCCCATATGGTGATGGTATGCCAGCGATTTTGTTCAACAGGTACACGCGCCTGCCCTAAAATGAGCTCATCATTACGATTGGTCACATCAGGGCGAGAGATATTATTGCGCTTCAAAACCAATAAACCAGGTAATACTTCTACGGCGTGATAGCCTTGCCCTTGCACATGGTGGAAGACAAAGCGTGCGCCTTCTGCTGCTTCCATATTCACACTGAAGCTAGCGACAAAATCGGTAGCTGTTTGCTCTAGCCATTCAGGTTTTTCGTCACCAAGAATAATAATGGGCTGGGTAATTCGGGCTAAACCACGTAGCAAATTCTGCCCGCCTTCATTCACAACCTGCCAAACTTCTGGATCATAGCTCCAGCCTGCTAACGGGCTGTCCTCTTCAAA
>DAOTWU010000447.1:0-2264 GCA_034435735.1 Anaerolineae bacterium
CACCCATGAGACAATTACCGAGCGCGTTCAGGCAGAGCGCGCATTGCGCCAGCGCGAAGAGCTGATGCGCATGATATTGCAAAATATGCCGGTGATGCTGGTTGCCGTTAGTAACAGGAAAATCATTGCATGGAATAAAGAATGTGAGCGGGTTACGGGTTACAATAGAGAAGAGATGGAACAACACCCAAACCCCTTCACCCTGCTCTTCCCAGATGCCGCTTATCGGGAACATCTTCTCAAAGCACACAAAGAACAAGTTTATCGCAATTGGGAAGTCGAGATTACTTGCAAAAACGGCGAGAAGCGAGAAATACTCATCTCCAATATCAGCGCCAACTTCCCCATACCAGAATGGGACACATGGATTGTTGGCATTGATATTACCCCTTTACGAGAGGCCGAGAAAAGCCAAGTTTTCCACACTTTTCTATTGCAAAACATACTGGATGCGGTCATTTCGGCAGATATGGACTTCGTTGTCACTAGTTGGAATCCCGCAGCCGAGTTGATGTATGGCTGGACAGCAAAAGAAGCTATCGGGAGACCATTTGTTGAACTTACTCAGCCACAATATCCTGGCAGCACCCGCGAAGCAGTTATCGAAAAGTTCTTGGAACAAGGGAAATGGCGCGGAGAAGCCATACATCACCACCGCAATGGCGCCCCTATCAATATCCTCGCCTCAGTCTCTATGCTGCGTGATGGAAATGGTAAACCAACTGGCATTGTCACGGTCAACCGCGATATTACCGAGCATAAAATGCTGGAAGCGGAAGCGCTACGCAATGCGATGCTGGAAACAGAACTGGAAAAAGAGCGCGAAGTAGCGGAACTCAAAGGGCGATTCATGTCGATTGTGTCGCACCAATTCCGCACACCTTTAGCAGTCATCCAAATGGCTGTGGACAAAATGATTCAATATAACGAACGGCTGACCTACCAACAACGCCTCAACAGCTTTGAGCGCATCTCCGCCCAAATTCGCTATATGACCCAACTCATCGAGGATGTTTTGAAGTTAGGCCAAGCGCAAAAAGGCGCTATTGAAGCCCAGCCAGAACAGTTTAATGTTTGTCGCCTCTGTGAAGATGTAGTTGAAGAAGTACACACTGTTCACCCGCAAGGTCACCTCATATCTTTGGCTTGTGATTACACTGGGCAGATGTATCAAGACCGCAAGTTATTGTGGCAGGTGCTAGATAACTTGTTGGGGAACGCCATTAAATATACCCCGCAAGATGGCATGGTAGCGCTGGAAGTGTATGAAGATGGTGACACAATCGTTTTCAATGTCAAAGACAGTGGCATTGGCATTCCAGAAGAAGACCAAAAGCATCTCTTTGAGCCATTCCACCGAGCCACCAACGTGGGCAGCATTAAAGGCACAGGGATGGGAATGGCCATTGTGAAAGAATATATCACCACCATGGGCGGAACCATTGAGGTTGAAAGTGAGGTTAACGTAGGAACGACCTTCACAGTTCGGCTGCCGAAGCAGCTACCCAGAAGAGGCTAATCCTCTTTTTGGCCACCACCCCGTAAACGGCCAAACATCTTTCTGAGATAACCACCTGGAGAGGTGGGATTTTCCCCCATGCGCACGAGTGATTTCTCGGCATTGGCGCGCACCTTCTCATCAGGGTCACCAAGTGCGCGTTTAAGCGGGTTAATCGCCCGTTCATCCCCAATTGAGCCAAGCGCATCGGCAGCAGCAGCCCGTACTTGTACCGCATCATCTTTCAATAAACGGATGAGCGTATCAACAGCTTGCGGGTTTTTCAGGTTACCTAGCACTTGCGCCGCGCCTTCCCGCACATATTTTGAATGGTGTGCAGTGGCTTCAATCATTGCATCAAGCGCACTATCCCCCATTTTGGTGAGAGAGGCAACAGCGGTACTACGAACAGCGGGGTTAATATCGTTAAGCGCAGTCAACAACGCGCTAATCGCACCTTTGGCCTGTATTTGCCCTAACTCCATGAGCAATCTCGCCCGAATGCGGGGATTAGAGTGGCGTAACTTATCCATCTCGGATTCGTCTAGTCCGTCATCAGGCCTTATCGCGTCTAAAATCCGCTGAACTTCTTGGGCCTCTGTTTGCGAGCCTGTGGCTTGGTATTGCTCTAAAGCCGTGGTATCACCAGCTATTTTGCGCAAGGCGACAACGGCCAGTTGTTGTACATCTTTATCTGGGTCTTGCAAAGCGGCCTTGAATTTGGGGATAGCTTGCTCAACTTGTAGCTTTGCCAGCGACCAAATAG
>DAOTWU010000448.1:0-4435 GCA_034435735.1 Anaerolineae bacterium
CATAGGGGAAGCGGGCGATTTGGTCGGCAAAAATCGCCACCAGAATATTGATAAGAATAATCAGAATCCCCAGCATCGCCATGCGGTTGCGCACTAAACGCTCAAATGAATCGCGCCACAGGCTTTTGCCCTTTATCGGCTCGGAGATGTCTGCAATACCTTTGCTTTTTCTCACTGTGCTAGCCACTTTTATATCCTTTCACCTAATGCGCTGTGACGGGTTAGCTGTATTGAATTCGCGGGTCTAGCCAGGCGTAGATAATATCCACCACCAAATTGGCAGCGATGACGATTGCCGCATAGAGGAGCGTTGTCCCCATGATGACGGCGTAATCGCGGTTGCGGATACTATCGATATAGAAACGCCCTAAACCAGGAATATCAAAAATCAGCTCAGTGACGAAGCTGCCAGTGACGAGACCGGCAAACAAGGGGCCAAGCACGGTCACAACAGGAATGAGCGCATTCTTGAGCGCGTGCAAGCCGATAACAACCCGCTCCGATAGCCCTTTCGCGCGTGCAGTGCGGATATAGTCTTCGTGTAAAACCTGTAGCAAGCTGGCACGGGTGAGGCGGGCAATGAGCGCCGAACTGGTAAACCCAAGCGCAAAGGCCGGCATCACAATATGTTGCCACGTACCCCAACCAGACACAGGAAGTACTCTCAAGTTCACGCCGAAGTAATAGCGCAAAATAGGACCGGACACAATCACCGGCACCGAAACGCCAAGCAACGCGATACCCATGCTGACATAATCCCAGCGAGAGTTACGGTTAAGGGCGGCGATAATACCGGCGGGAATGCCAATCACGATAGCAACAGCCAACGCGGCAACGCCCAACTGGGCAGAAACTGGGAAGTTCTCGCGGAAAATATCGTTTACTGTGCGGCTACGGGATTGGTAAATTGGCCCAAAGTTGCCCCAGCGCAGCGTTTTATCCACGCCGGGAATATAGATGTTGACTAGATAATCCTCAGTGGTGGAGCGGCGCAACTCATTATCGGTTAAGCGCGGGAGGCTGATATTGGCCATATAGCTGAGGTACTGCTCAACAATTGGCGCATCCAGATTATAACGTTCGTTGAGGAGTGCGATGGTGCGCTCTGGTAGTTTTTTCTCGCGCGACCACGGGCCGCCGGGAATCGCGCGCATCAAAATGAAGGTGAGTACAGAAATAACGAAGAGCGCCAAAAACATTTGAAAAATGCGACGAACAATGTATTTAGTCATGAGTTCCCCTTACTCTACAAGCCCATTTCCGGCGTCTATCCGGCACTAACAATACAACAACACAGGAGTTCACTCAAACAGGGGTGTTCTATCTATGGAAGGAGAGGGGGTTAAAGCCCCCTCTCCTGAATAGACATCCGGTTAAAACCTACACGCTGCGATTATTCGGAAACGATGTCCCATTTCTCGTAGCGGTTGGTGCCGATGACCGGGTAGGTACGCTCAATGTACGGAGCGGTCACTGTCACGCCCGATGTGTAGAAGTAAATCGGGGCGATAGCGGCATCGGCGTTGGTGAGCAGGTATTCAGCCTGTGCGTAGAGTTCGGTACGAACGTCAACGTCGGTCTCAAGGCGTGCCTGGTCAACCAGCGCGTCGAATTCTTCGCTCGCGTAGTTGGTGTGGTTGTTGCTGGAATCGCTGCGGAAAACATCCGACAAGAAGTTGTGAGCATCCGGGTAGTCCTGGCACCAGCCAAGGCGGAAGATTTGCGGCGGATCTTCATCCAGCAGGTCGAGGTAGGTGCCCCATTCCTGCGATTGGATTTGAACGTCTACGCCGAGTGTTTCTTTCCACATCTGCTGCACAGCTTGGGCGATGAGCGAATGGAATTCACTCTCGTTGTGCATCAGGGTGATGGTGGGCAGGTCTTCACGGGTTTGGCCGGTATCGGCAAGATATTCTTCGAAGATCGGCAGTGCATCTTCAGGGTTGCTGCTGATGGCGAGATCCGGATAGTCGGCTGCGCGTGGAGCAGCAGTCAGAATGTCTTGACGTGAGAAGAAGTAAGCCGGCTCCTGGCCGCCCTTCAGGATGTTGTCGATGATCGCCTGACGGTCAATCGCGATGGAGAACGCGCGGCGGATACGAGCATCGGTGAAGGGTTCTTTTTCTACGTTGAAGCCGTAGTAGTAGGTGCAGCCAAGCGGGCTGATGAAGACGAGTTCGCTCAGCTCGGGATCGGCCATGACGCGGTCAATATCTGCCGACGGCACGCCGGAGACATCGAGGGTGCCAGCTTCGAAGTTAGCGAAAGCGGTGCTTACTTCGGTAATCATGGCGAATTCAATACGATCGACCTTCGGAGCGGGGACGCTGTCGGTGCCAGCCCAGAAGGGGTTCTTCACCAGCACGAGGCTGTCTTCATGTTCCCATTCAGCTAAAGCGAAGGGGCCATAGGATTGAATGTTTTCAGCTTCAGTCCAGAAATCGCCATGTTCTTCAACGACCCAGCTCGGTTGTGCGGCCATGAACCACAGACCGAAGATGTTGGGCAGGAAGCTGGCGGGGCTGGTGGCGGTAATTTCAACGGTGAAGTCATCAACCGCACGCACGCCGAGGTCTTCTACCGGCATTTCGCCGCTGTTGACGGCGTCGCCATTGAGAATCCATTCCGCGGGCACATAGGCATAGTCAGCGGCGGTCATGGGGTCTAGGGTCTTGCGAATGCCATAGACGAAGTCATGGGCGGTAACCAAACGCGGGTTGCCCTCGTCGTCCATCACCTGCACAACTTCGCCGCTATCGGCATCGTAGCGCACCCAGGAGACGTTGTCCATCAGATGGAAGGTGTAAGTCAAGCCATCTTCGGAAACTTCCCAATCGGTGGCCATGCCAGGTTCTACGACAACGTCCACTTCGTGGAGGCGGGTCAGGCCGACGAATAGCTCGGTAATAACTTGTACAGAAGTGGTATCAGTAGCCAGCGAAGGATCGAGTGTTGGCGGCTCTGAACCGAGGTTCAGATGAAGCACCTTCTCGTCCTGCGCCCCGGCAGCGCCAATCACGAGGCCTAAAACCAGCATGATGGCAATGCTCAGGCTAATAAGACGGGTTACTTTTTTCATTGTGAGAAATCCTCCTAAAATCTTTAACAAATGCCCCACAAGGTCAATATATACAAATGGAGACCATTGGAACATCATGCACCCCATACAAAGGGACGCATTCATGGCAGAGAATAACATGAATTGACACCAGCGGCAACAGTTTTAATCATACATTCAGGAAATTTCTAATGTTTGCACAAAGCGCAAACGTTTCACTTCGATACTTTTGCATATTGACAACATTTTTTGTATGATAAAATACTGTTTACTCGCTTTTGGGTTTCACCTTGCTGGGCGGGCGATCAACGGTGAATAACTCAGTAATGCGGGTATAGGTAGACCCCATCATGCGGCCAACGGGGCGGTAGGCTTCAAGGTCAATGTAATTTCCCTCTCGCCAAATGCTATCATCCACATGAATATGCACCACTGTACCAATGACGATATTGCCCCCACCTTTTTGGTCACTAATGGTGACAATCTGGTTGAGGCGGCATTCAAATTGTACGGGGCTTTCTGCTACGCGGGGCGGGCGCACCAACGCAGAAGGCGCGGCAGTTACACCCGCGAGTTCAAACTCGTTGACCTCTGCCGGTAGCTCGGTGGCGGTGGTGTTCATCGCCTCTACTAATGACTCCGTGACGACATTCACGACAAACTCGCCAGTAGCGCGAATATTGTTCAGCGTGTCTTTCTGTTGGCCATCTGTACCGCGCACAGCGGGGCAAAAGAGCAAAGTTGGCGGCTTGCTGCAAACAGGTGTGAAGTAGCTAAATGGGGCTAAGTTGGGGCTGCCGTTCTCGTCCACTGTGCTCACCCAAGCAATGGGGCGCGGCACGACACAGCCAGTCATCAATTTGTAGACATCTTTAGCGCTGATTGCTTCTGGATTGAAGTCCACGCGTTTTCCTCCCGCTCATTATTATGAACAGGAGCGATTTTAATCGATTGTCGCGCGTTATGGCTATTACCAAATCGGGCAGATTAACCAGATTCGAGCAAACGCGGCATGATACGGTCCATCAGTATGGCGGTTTCTTCCAATGCCAAGTAATCATCGGCATAGGAGATTAAATCCAGTTGGGGGTCATAGCTCCAGAAGCCAGCGACATCATATAGATAGCGCATATAGGTATAGCAAATGCCGAGCACCACGCGAGAATAAACGCTATAGGCCATATAGGGGAAGAACAAAATCACGCCCCTATCATGCACATAGAGCACAATGCCCAGTTGTTCCATCGGGTGATGAAGCTCTACATCGTCCAATGGGCCACGATAGGCCTTGAGCGAGGGGTCCAGTTTGAGGAGTAAGCGCGTCAGGGCGTGGGGCTTCAACTTATGCACTGGCCAATGGGCTTCTGGCTGGTCATC
>DAOTWU010000449.1:0-7554 GCA_034435735.1 Anaerolineae bacterium
GCACAAATCGATGAAGAGGTGCGCCATATTGTTCACCATGCTTATGAGCATACTCTAGAACTTATTCGCAACCATCGTGAGGCTTTAGAAGCGCTAGCACAAGAATTGCTCGAAACTGAAATCGTGGAGCGTGACCGTTTGTTAGAGATTGCACGAGAGACTATCCCGTCATTCTCTAATGGTAGTGGCCCAGACAAAGCAAGCGAGGCGCTTGAAGGCATCCTAAAAGTCAAGCGCGATAACGCTGAAACAGTTTCAACAGATGATGATGAAGAAACCCCTGCAACTAAGGGTAATGGTTCTGGTGAAGACTAGCACCACCAGTGGTTGACATATAAACAGCAAAAAAGCGGGGCATTGTTGCACCCGCTTTTTTATTTGCGTGGTATGAGGTTTAAGATTCTTCTTCCGCTTCCCGACGGGCAGCCTCAATGATGCCTTCCATTAGATGGGATGGCACATTTTCATAGTGACTGAAGGTCATGGTGTAAATACCACGCCCGCCAGTCATCGAACGCAGTTCATCACCATAGCGCAGCATTTCTGCTAGAGGGACTTGCGCCCGAATGACGCTGCGGCCACCTTGTGAGTCCATACCTTGTACCCGACCGCGACGGGTGTTGAGGTCACTCATAACATCACCCATCATTGATTCTGGCACAATAATCTCAACATCCATAATAGGCTCTTGCAAGACGGGGCCAGCATTGCGGAACGCCTCTTTGAAGGCCTCGCGCCCAGCAATCTGGAAGGCGATGTCTTTTGAGTCCACTGGATGCTCTTTACCATCAAAAACAACAGTCTTCACATCAACGACAGGGAAGCCCGCAACGACACCATCTTGAAGAATAGCGCGAATACCCTTTTCAATGGAGGCTTGGAATTGGGCAGAAATTGCGCCACCAAAAATGTCATTCTCGTGAACATAGCCTTCACCAGGGGCGGGAGATACGCGCAAAGTCACCTCACCAAACTGCCCTGCCCCACCAGTTTGTTTCTTATGGCGGTAGGTAGCTTCTGCTGTTTTGGTGATGGTTTCTTTATACGGCACACGCGGCATTTGGGTATCAATACCAACCCCTAGTTTCTCGGCACGGCTAATTGCCAGCTGCACATGTGTGCCTCCCATGCCTTCCAATAGGGTTTGCTTGGTATCTGGGTCTTGCCGCCAACGCAATGTTGGGTCAGCATCGCACAAACTGGAGAGAATTGGCCCCATTTTCGCACTATCCGCCTGAGTGCGAGGTTTAACCGCTACAGCATATAGGGGTTCTGGGAATTGGGGCTTCACTACAGTAAACGGATTATCAGCAGGGCTAAAGGTGTCGCCCGTCTTTGTTTCGCTGAGTTTAGCGACAACGCCAATATCACCCGCATGCAACTGCTTCACTGGGAACTGTTCTTTACCACGCAACACCATTAAAGTGCCGAAGCGCTCTTCAACCTGGCGGGTGGCATTGTAATAGCGTGTATCTGAGGATACTGTGCCTGAAAACACGCGGAAGTAGGTCAATGTGCCGACATAGCGATCGGTTGTCGTTTTGAAGACATAAGCAGCTAACGGGCCATCGTCGCTTTGTGGCGGCAAAAGGAATTCTTGCTCGCCATCTGGCTTAATAATGCCTATACGGCGATTGGACGGCGGCGCAACATAGACAATAAGCGCCTCTAGCAGCGGAATAGTGCCAATATTATGTGTACCAGAGGTGACGAAAACGGGCACGGTTTTCAAATCGGCATTGCGTGCCGCTTTGCGCATACCATCCCGAATTTCTTCACGAGAGAGGTCGCCCTCAGAAAAGTATTTCTCAATCAGCTCATCATCAGCCTCAGCAGCGGCTTCTACCAGTACCAGATGGGCTTCTTCGGCCTCATCGGCCAACTCTGCGGGCAAATCGCCACCTTCAGCGCCGGGGCCTTCATAGGCTTTCATGGTGAGTAAGTTGATAACACCACGAAAATCTGCTTGCTGGCCAATGGGCAACATCACTGGCACAAACTTATAATCAGGGAATGCTTCTCGCAGACTATTGAGGGCGTTTTGAAAATTCGCGTTTTCACGGTCCATCTTATTGATGGTAACAATAACGGGTTGCTGGAAATCTGCTGCATATTGAAAAGCCAGCTCTGTACCCACTTCTACACCGGATACAGCATCAACAACCACCACAACCGCATCGGAAACGCGGATGGCATTTTTCACTTCGCCCTGAAAATCGGTATAGCCAGGAGTATCTAGAATGTTGATTTTATGATCGTTGAATTCAACAGGGACAAGCGAGGTAGAAAGAGATAGGCCGCGTTCACGCTCATCTTCATCCCAATCGGAGACGGTGTTACCTTCTTCAACGCGACCTACACGATTAATCGCACCAGTATTGAATAGAAGAGCTTCCACTAAAGACGTTTTACCTGCGCTCTGATGCCCTACTAGCGCGACATTTCTAATTTTGTCAGTCGTATACTCTCTCATAGATGTAAGTAGCCTCCATAAAAAACGGTCAATAACATTACATATCTCTACCAAGTGTAGAGTGCACAAGCAAAGATGAAGCAATTTTAAGGCGCGGTTAACAGATTGTCAAAAACAACCATCTAGAATAACAATGACAAAACTCACCCATGTAGCCTAAATAAGTTAAATTACTAACCAAATTCAAACCAAAGTTTATTTGTCAAGCACCTATAAACTATGTTAGCATGAGAATGTCGTATATTATCTTCAAGGAGTGATTGATCATGTTATATGCACCACGCAACGAAGAAGGCCAAGGTTTGGTTGAATATGCGTTGATTTTGGTTTTGGTTGCGGTCGTAGTTATCGTCATCCTGGCGTTGCTTGGCCCGGCCATTGGTAACATCTTCAGCAACATCGTCAACGCGCTGAACGGCGGCTGATATTCATCAAGCTATCATTCCAGAGAGAAGCCCTGCAAGAAGCGGGGCTTCTTGCTTTTAGGACGATTTCGGCTATAGCACGAGGATATAGCCAATGTTAGAATGAGGGCTGTTTACCGGAAAATATACAGCTTAGGATGTTCCGGATGGCAGAAAACGACTTCCTCTTTCGTGGTGATGTATCAGAATTAGACCCCGACGTTGCAGAACTCATTCGTCATGAGACAGCGCGTCAAGCCCGTTACTTAATTCTCATTCCTTCAGAGAGCACAGTGCCTGAAGCGGTTCGCGAGGCAGTTGGCTCTGCATTCCATAATATTTATGCTGAAGGGTATCCACTAGAAGAAACACGGCGGATGACCCAGCAAGAGATATTAGATTATGGGGCGCGCCTGCCTGAGTATCGTCGCATTGCTGACCAACGTTATTACAAAGGCACAGAATATGCCGATATTATTGAAGCGCTGGCGCGGCGGCGGGCAGCAGAGCTTTTCGCTACTGATACCTATGGCCCAGATGACTTGTATGTCAACGTCCAGCCCTTGAGCGGCGCCCCCGCCAACAACGCCGTGTATACCGCCCTACTCAATGTTGGCGATACAGTTATGGGCATGGATTTGATTATGGGCGGGCATCTGACGCATGGTAGCCCAGTCAATCGCTCTGGCATTTACTACGACATTGTCAGCTATACTATTAACCCAGAGACCGAACAACTGGATTATGATGAAATTCGCCGTTTGGCTTTAGAACATAAGCCGAAAATGATTATTGCTGGATACAGTAGTTATCCTTGGACGCCAGATTTCCAGAAATATCGTGAAATTGCCGATGAAGTTGGCGCTTATTTGCTGGCTGATATTGCGCACTTCGCTGGCATGGTTGTTGGCGGCGTATACCCCAATCCAGTTGGCATTGCCGATGTAGTCACCTTCACAACACATAAAACTTTGAATGGCCCACGTGGCGCCGTCATCATCACCCACCGCGCCGATTTAGCGCGCAAATTAGACCGCGCTGTTTTCCCCGGTGAGCAAGGCGGCCCACATATGAACGCTATTGCGGGACTAGCGGTGGCTTTGCGTTTAGCCAGCACCGACCAATTCCGCAAGTTACAGCAGCAAACCGTTGTTAACGCTCAGCGTCTAGCGGACAAACTGGAATCACGTGGATTGCGTGTGCGTTATGGCGGTACAAATACGCATATGCTGGTCTTCGACTGCCGTAGCATCAAAGGGCCTGATGGCACAGAGTTAAGTGGTGATATGGCTGCCCGCATTTTAGACCTTGCGGGCATTGTGGCCAATCGCCAAACACAACCTGGCGATACTAGCGCCTTGCGCCCAACTGGCGTCCGTTTAGGCACGCCATGGATTACCCAACGCGGGTTCAAAGAGCCAGAAATTGATAAACTGGGCGATTTGATTGCCGATTTACTACAGGCTTGTGTGCCTTTCAGCTTGACAGGGCGCGTTCGCCCACAGGCACGGGCTAAAGTTGACTTTGACACACTTCAGCAAGTTAAGCTGGCCGTTCGAGAATTGGCCGAACTGGCCGGCATTGATACAGAAGCCGAAGCAGATGGCTACCCACATTTCTATTACATTGATGACCCAACAGGCGACGGCTGGCAAACAGCAGGTATTTATGGTCAAGAGGCGGCTCGCTTCCTGAATTTTGCGACCACTAGCGACGTTTTAGCGCTAGCGGTTGGGGAACAACAGCCCACATGGGTACTGGAAAAAGATGGCTCTGTGATGTCACGTGGCATCATCGAACGCACAGACAAGGGCTATCGTTTGTACATAGAAGAGAATGCTGGACGAGTACTGGCATGGCTGCGTTCGCTCTCGGATGGCTTTGCGCTTCATGATGAACGCGATATTTATGGCAAAGCCCCCGGCCCTGTTGATGTGCGTTACGAAGGGGCAGCAAATACAAGCGCATTGAAAGTTTCCACTGGTGCATGGGCTAACGGTGAAGGCTATGCAGCTAAGGCCTATTTTGTTGGCATCAATGGCCCTGAATATCGCGGCCCACGCGGGGCAGAGTTGCCAGAATTTACATGGGAAGAACCAGAACGCGACGCATTACTCACTACTCCGCTCCACAGCCTCCATAAAGAGCTGGGCGCAAAAATGGTGGAGTTCGCTGGCTATGATATGCCAGTTTGGTATAGCTCTGTCCAAGAAGAGCATCTAGCAGTGCGCAATAGTGCTGGTGTATTCGATGTCAGCCATATGGGTGTGTTTGATGTCAGCGGCCCAGGGGCGGCAGCCTTCCTCGACCAAGTCACAACTAATGACGTGGCAAAGCTAGCTATTGGTCAGTCACACTACACCTATCTGCTGGATATTCACGGCATTCCATTGGATGACCTGATGATTTACCGCCTGGCAGAAGAGCGGTATCTTGTCGTAGTTAACGCCTCTAATAACGACAAAAATTGGGCATGGTTGAATGCAGTTAAAAACGGCGAAGTGCGGATAGATGCAGAAGACCCCACGCGACGTATTAGCGGTGCAGACCGCTTTACACTACGTGATTTACGTGCGCCAGAAAGTGGGGCGGATTGCCGCGTTGATATTGCCTTGCAGGGGCCAAACAGCCTTGATATTTTGCTCTCGCTGGGCGGTGACGAAGCAGCATTGGCAGCAGTCCGCGCCCTCAAATGGGCAGAAGTAGCACAAGTTACACTGGGCGGGTTCGACTTAATTGTGTCGCGTACAGGGTACACTGGCGAGCGTGTGGCATTTGAGCTTTTTGTTCATCCTGACCAAGCAGGCAATCTATTCAAAGCGCTGGTTGATGCTGGCGCAACGTCCTGTGGCCTCGCAGCGCGTGACAGTCTACGCACTGAAGCGGGCTTACCACTTTACGGGCATGAATTAGAAGGGCCGTTAAAGCTCAATCCCGCCGACGCTGGATTTGGGGCTTATGTGAAGCTCTACAAACCGTTCTTCGTGGGCAAGTTACCATTTGCCATGCATGAACGTGAGCGGGAGGGTGTTGTCGCTCGCTTCCGTTTAGTCAATAAGGGTGCTCGTCCGCCACATCAAGGCGACCCAATCGTTGATGAACGGGGGCGTGTCGTTGGTATTGTTACAAGCTGCAGCATTGACAGCGAGGGCTACCAATTGGGGCAAGCATTCGTCCGTAATGAATACAAAAAAGAGGGCACGCAATTAGCTGTGTTTGCTGGCTCTGCGCGGGCAAAAGTAAAATCGCCTGCAGAACTGAAACTGGGCGCGCGCGCTACAGTGCCAGAACCAATAGTAGTGCTCAGCCGCTTCCCAAAACGCGGCAAAAAGTAAGGTGCGCAACACAGGGGCGATGGAAGAAACTATCGCCCCTTTTTCGTATAATTGCGCTCTACAATCTCGGTGATTTTGGCGTGCTTAGCGAACATCACTAGTGTATCGCCCGCCTGTACAATAGTGTCTGATGGTGGGTGAACAACTGGCGGCTCTTCATCATGTTGGTGCAACATAATGTCTATATCTTCGTCATTCTCCAACTCGCCAATTTTAGCCCCATCCATAAAAGAACCTGGCTGCACAATTAACTGAATCATGGAATATTCTTGACTGTCGATGCGAAGCGTTTGGGCAATATCAATCCCCAACGCCGCGCCAGCAAAAGCAGGGGCAGCGAGGTCTGAGGCGCTGAGTACCGCCTCTACATTGAAAAATTGGCGCATTTGACGTGCTAATGTACTATCCCACGCCCGCACCACAATGCGCACATCTGGATTAAGCTCTCGCGCGTGCATAGTGAGTTGCAGGTTCATATAATCATCTGACGTACATACAACTAGGGCACGGGCATATGGCAAACCAGCAGCGGTCAAGATAGTGCTTTCACGAGCATCACCAAAAACTAGCGGCACCCCTAAACGGCTGCACTCGTCATCAATTTCTGGCGAAACTTTTAAGTCTACACCAACAACATCAAAACTCATGGCCGCAAGTTCGCGCAGAACACGCAACCCCACATGGCCAATCCCCACAAGAATGACATGGTTACGATAAGTCGAAGCCACAGCTAACTCCCAAGCATCATGGCGCTCACTACGGTTGAAAAATAAACGGATGAAATCGACAGCACCCCGCCCCAAAACATAAATTGCAATAAAGGGCATGGCATACCAAAAGGCGATAAGATAAGGCTCTGGTGGCGGGTAACCCGGTGGTGGAGATTCCAGCACCATGAGTTCCAACATCATAAACGGGCGGTCTATAAACGGGTAATATTCATACCCCGCTTGAACCAGCAATTCACCATATGCCCAACCACCAACAAAAAGCGCTAGGATAAAAACAACAAAGGGAACGCGAAACTCCCTCCAAAGCGCCCATGAATCATGCCATATAGCGCGCAGAGTTCGCGATAGCCGTATACGCCACGGGCGGTTACGGGGCATCACTAACGAAACTTTAGGCACTGGCACTCCTTAATCAACAATAAAATCGTAGTTATTCTAACATACAAAAAGCGCCCGCCATAATGACGAGCACTTTTATCTGCAATTATCACATCCCAAATGGCTGGTTAGCTGGTTTCCACCTGAGGTAAAGCCGGCTGGCAACATAACACGAGTTGCTTGGCAGCGCGCACTTCATCAACGCGGCTTACTGGCGCTTCATGGGGCGCGCT
>DAOTWU010000450.1:0-3663 GCA_034435735.1 Anaerolineae bacterium
TGGTCGGCGCTGCCATGCACAATCAAGATTGGCATT
This sequence comes from Anaerolineae bacterium, assembly GCA_034435735.1. Lineage (GTDB taxonomy): Bacteria > Chloroflexota > Anaerolineae > Aggregatilineales > Phototrophicaceae > S146-30. Next base: position 37 of record DAOTWU010000450.1, read on the forward strand.
TTTAACTCTGGCAAACGCTGACGAATGTCTTGCACAGTTCTCAACAATTCTGCGCCTAGCCTAATGCGAAATGGTTTCCTCACCACCAGCGGGTCGCTGTTATAAGCGGCAACGACATCCTCATCACGCGAAATCAGGTTTGCATCTAGCGGTTGTAGGTGCACTTTGGGGATAAGGCGGGAGAGCAGCTTAGATAGTTTGATGACAACTGCGGGCACTTCTTCATCAGCGGTGAGTGCAGAACCACTGATGATAAGGCCAGCGACATCTTGTGGGTACGTGAGCGCATAGGCGAGGGCAATGGCCGAACCCATACTATGCCCATATAGAAAAATGGGGAGGTTTGGTTGCTCTTGCTTTATTTGCTCGATATAGCGCTTCAGATCTTGCACAAATTGGTCGAAGTGCTCTACATGAACCCGCAGCCCCTCACTATTGCCATGGCCACGATGGTCTAATCCATAGACAGCATATCCATGCGCTTCAAATTCATTGGCCACGTGCATATAGCGACCAATATGCTCGCCATAGCCGTGAACAATAACCACCACAGCACGTGGGGTATGGTTGGGCAACCATGCTTCAGTGTAAATGGATAGCCCGTCGTCAGTTTCAAACTCTCCAGATTGATGATGCATCGAATTAGCCCCCGTATGAAATTGGAATATCTAACCGTAACCACGTTCGCCCAATGCGAAACAGTGTGCCGGGGCGTAATGTGACACGGTCTGTAATGGGTTCAGGATTTTTCTCTACATAAGTGCCGTTACGACTTTCACCATCTTCTAACCAGAAGGTCAAGACCGCCGCTGTGCCTGTGCTATCACTATCAGCTACAGGTACAGACGCACAGCCTAGACGGGCATGGAGGCGTGACACTTGATTATCAAAAGGCAGATAAATATCGCAGTTCTCGCGCCGTCCAATGCTCAAAACAATTTGTTCGCCAATTTCTGGTTGTTCAAAGGTGAGCTTTTTCCCATCCAACGGTCCACTCATGAAAGTGACCGAAATTTCACGCCGTATCCGCCGTGTTTTGGGGTTCGGTTGTTTATCCATCGTTATGATTCATCCAGTTGCTTCTTCGCCTGACTTAATTTTTGCAAGGTTTGGGTGTGATTGGGGTCTAGCTGGCGCGCTTGTTCTAAAGCGCGCACGGCTTCCGCAGTTGCCCCAATGTTCAAGAGTGCCTCGCCGTAATTATGCCAGAACCAGACATCGCCATTTTCATATTGCACCGCTTGCTTATAACACTCTGCAGCCTCGTTCCAGCGTCCGAGCGCAGCCAAGCATAATCCTTTACCATTCCACGCCCAAGCATATGAAGGATTGAGCGAGATAGCGCGGTCATAACTCACAATTGCCTTATCAAAACAATTTCTCCGCCGCAATACCTGCCCATGCCTTGCCCATGCCGCTGCGCTTTGTGGCGCAATCTCCACTACATGATCGATAATTTTCTGCGCTTCATCTTTGCGGTCTAATTCCAAGAGTACGTCTACCTGATTGATAGCATACCAGATGGTATTAGGGTCTGCTTCATAGGCTCGCCCATAGCATTCAAGGGCTTCTTCAAAGCGCCCCATTTCTTTCAAAGTTAGGCCGCGCCCATTCCATGCCCATGCGAAATTGGGCATTAATTCTACTGCGTGGGTATAGGCTTGTAGTGCTTCATCAAAACGCTTGAGCCGCCGCAGTGCTTGCCCACGCTTTGCCCAGCTTTCCGCATGATTGGGTGCGAGTTTAATTGCTTGTTCAAGAGATTCTAGCGCTTCTCGGTCTCTACCTGCTAACAGCAATTCTTCCCCATGACTATACCAGTACCACGGGTCGTTATGGTCTATATCAATCGCCCGCTTGAAACAGTATATCGCTTCTTCGTGGCGGCTGAGTGCGCTCAAAGTTAAACCGCGCCCGCTCCATGCCCAGCTATAATCAGGGTCCATTTCTACCGCACGGGTATAAGCATCAAGCGCTTCTTCATAGCGTTGCATGTAACGCAGCACTTGCCCATACTTCGCCCACAATTGCGGGTTGCGATTATCTAGCTTAAGCGCATAGGTTAACAGGTCTGCCGCCTCTTCAAAGCGCTCCATTGCTAGCAAAACATCCGTTTGGCGATAAAGGTAATACGGCTCTTTGGGGGCATAGTCGCTGGCATTTTGATAGGCATCTAAGGCTTCATCCAGTTGCCCTAACGCTTCATAAATTTGCCCTTGTTCACTCCACGCCCATGCATATTCTGGTGATAACGCTGTAGCGCGCTGGCAGGCCTGTAACGCTTCATCTAAGCGCCCAAGTTGGCGCAATATACTACCTTTAAGCGCCCAACTACGAGTATGTTTGGGGTTTAACTGCGTGGCCTTTTCAATTAGGGGTAGGGCTTCGGCATAGCGCCCCAATAACGACAACACATTGCCATAATTATACCAATACCATTCGCTATCAGGTGCTATTTCACAGGCGCGCTTATAACATTCCAGCGCTTCCTCATAACGATTTAACCGCTCTAGAACAATGCCCTTGCCATTGATTGCCCAATCATAATCTGATTTAAGGGTAATTGCTTTATCATAGGCATCAAGTGCTTCTTCAAACCGGTTTACATAGCGGAAGACTTGACCCAGCTTACCCCAACTAAAAGCGTGGTCAGGGTTGAGTCGGGTGGCTTGTTGGGCAGGCATAACGGCATCTTCATATTGCCCTACATCCACCAGTATTTCGGCCAGATTGTACCAGTGCCAAATGACTTCGGGTTGGTAACGAGTTGCGCGTTTGAACGCCATTAAAGCGTCTTTCTTGCGCCCCAGCATCTTGTAAACCAAACCCAGCCCGTTATGCGCCCAGCCATAAGTGGGGTCATATTCGAGGGCTTTTTCATAAGCTTGGGCTGCATCTTCGTACTTGCCTTGTAGTCGATAAATTTGCCCCATTTTCGCCCAACTATTGGCGTGATTGGGGGCTAATTGTAGGCAATGCTCCAGGATAGGGATGGCTTCATCATAGCGCCCTAACTTTTGCAGCACATCAGCGCGGTTATACCAGTACCAGACATCATCCGGCGAGAGTTCTGTTGCACGTATAAAGCATGATAAAGCTTCTTCGTGCTTGCCCATACGGTCAAGGATGATGCCTTTACCATTCCATGCCCATGCATAATTGGGGTGGATAGCCAGCGCATATTCATAGCAATCAAAGGCCTCTTTATAGCGCCCCATAAGCCGCAAGGTGCGCCCTTTGCGCGCCCATGCCCAGGCGTAATCCGGCTGTAAGGCGATGGCCTGTTCATAGGCTTGCAACGCCTCGTCATAGCGCCCTAGTTCGGTTAGGGAATAGCCTTTGTCCATCCAGTCGCGCGCGCGCAATTCTGGGCCGCTGATTTCCAGTGCCGGCATTTCGCCAGCAATATCTGTATAAATTGTTGCCAGTTCCTCAATAATTTGCCCCCATGAATGCGGGCGTTCGTGGGGCTGTTTAGCCAAACACAACAGTACCAACTCACGCAGTCGCTGGGGAATACGGCTTTCTTCTTCTGCCGAGAAGCGCGGTTGTTCTTTTAAGTGCGCATGTATCCATTGTTGGAATTTATGCGCCTTGAACACACGGTGACCGGTGAGCATTTCATAA
>DAOTWU010000451.1:0-2704 GCA_034435735.1 Anaerolineae bacterium
GAATGGGCAGCATTCGCCCAACGGGGTCAAGGGGACGGCTGAAAAATTTCAGCTAACCCCTTGCGGGGCATGGGGCAGCGCCCCATAGAAACACTATCTCCCGCGCTTACCGCCCCGCTTTCAGCACTGCCGCCCTTAAAAATCCAACAAAAGGGCGCCCATATTGCAGAGCGCCCGTTTGCATCAGTGGTTAATCGGCGACATCGGCGGCGGCTTTGGCGAGGATTTGCGCGCCTGTCTCAATATCTTCAGTGCTGACGTTGAGATGCGGCGCGATGCGCAACACGTTGCCATAGAGGCCGCCTTTGCCGATGAGTAGCCCGTGTTCACGGGCGGCGTTCATGAAGGCAGCCGTGCGGGCGGGGTCGGGGGTTTTTGTGCCGGGCTGGATAATTTCCACACCTTGCATCAGCCCCATGCCCCGCACCTCGCCGATATAGGGGAATTCGGCCTGAAGCGCTTCGAGGTGCGTTTGAAGCTGTTGGCCGCGTTCGGCAGCGTTGGCGAGCAGGTCGTTTTGCTCAATGTACTCAATAGTGGCCAGCGCAGCGGCCATAGTGACAGGGTTGCCGCCAAAAGTCGAGAAGGTCATGCCTTGCACGGCCTCAGCAATTTCTGGCGTGGCGATAGTACAGCCGATGGGCGCGCCGTTAGCCATGCCTTTGGCGAAGGTCATGATGTCGGGTTCGATGCCGAACTGCTCAATGCCAAACCATTTGCCGCCAGTACGCCCCCAACCCGTTTGCACTTCGTCCGCAATGAACACACCACCAGCCTCTTTGACCAGTGGCATGATGCGCTTGAAATATGCCTGTGGGGGCACGACGAACCCGCCCACGCCCTGAATGGGTTCGGCGATGAAGGCGGCGATTTTGCCGTTGGTGGTGGTGGCCAAAACCTCTTCAAAGTCCTGCACACAAAGCTCAATGAGCTGTTCTTCAGTCATTTCGAAAGGGGCGCGGTAGGCATATGGCGCGCGCACATGCCGCACTTCTGGGTCAATCACGGGCGAAAGCCGCCATGTGCCGTGGGCGGTGATGCTCATGGCGGTGGTGGTGCGGCCAGAATAGGCGTGGCGCAGGGCGATGACGGTATTATTACCGGTGTACATACGGGCGGCGAGGATGGCGGTCTCGTTGGCTTCGCTGCCGCTATTGGTGAAATAGCATTTTTGCAGCCGCCCCGGCGCTAATGCGGCCACTTTTTCCGCTACTTGCACCATGAGTTCGGTCAGGTAAAGTGTCGATGTGTGTTGTACGCGCTTGATTTGCTCTATCATGCGCTCGGTGACGTAGTCATTCGCATGGCCGATGCTGACGGTTAAAACGCCGCCGAAGAAATCCAGGTAACGGTTGCCCTCAATATCCCAAACATACTGGTCTTTGGCGCGGTCTACCGCGATGGGGCTATCGCCATAATATTGGGTGACAGCGGGGAACATAACCGCGTCATGGCGGGCTTTTAAGTCGGCAGTTTTTTGGCTCATAAAATGCTCCTTCTAAAAACAAGTTTTTTCAGTGGTGGCGTAGATGGTATCACAGAATAGGCGCGTTGGGCTGGCGCTTGATGAATTGGCCATATCCATTTTCCCCCAGCCAGCGGTCGCCATCGACGATTTTGCGCCCCCGTAAATAGACCTGTACGGGCTTGCCGCGGCAGCGCATTCCTTCATAAACGTTATAGTCACAGCGCATGTGATGGGTGGCGGCGCTGCGGATGTGCTCAGCATCAGGGTCCCACACCAGTATATCCGCGTCAGAGCCGGGCATGAGCGTGCCTTTGCGCGGGTACATGCCGAAGATTTTGGCCGGGTTGGTGCAATGGAGTTCGACGAATTTCATGGGGGAGATGCGCTTGCCATTAACGCCCGCTTCCCACATAACCAGCATACGGTCTTCGATACCCGGCAGGCCGTTGGGGATTTTGTCAAAGCGCTCGCGCCCTAGTTCTTTACCGGGGCGGCGGTAGTCAGGGTTTTGGCGCTCATACGCCGTCCAATCGCCATTAGGGTGGCTTTGTGCCCATTCTTGCCAGGGGCCGCGCCCGCCTTCAAACCAAAAATCGCAATGGTCGGTGCTGACCACTTGCAACGTGCCATCCTGTATTGCTTGCCACAGGGTTTCTTGGTCATCTTCGGTGCGCAAGGGCGGAGAGCAGACGTATTTTGCGCCCTCAAAATCGGGCAAGCCAAGGTGTTCGGCGGTGAGGAAAAAATACTGGGTACAGGTTTCGCCCATGACGGGGTAACCCTGTGCGCGGCCACGCCGTAGCGCTTCAACGGACTGCTGGCAAGTCATATGAACGACATAGAGCGGGCAGCCACTCAGGGCAGCCATCATAATGGCGCGGTTGGTGGCCTCGCCTTCAATTTCTGGTGGGCGAGAGTGGGCGTGCCAATACGGCTCGGTTTTGCCCTGTGCGATGAGTGCAGGGCGCAAGATGTCTTCTACATCGCCATTTTCTGCATGCACCATAACCATCATGCCGTGCTCTGCGGCGCGCTGCATCACGCGGAAGAACTCGGCGTCGCTAATCTGGTACATGGTTTTATAAGCCAAAAAGAGCTTGAGGGTGGTGATGCCTTCATCAAGCAATGATGGGATTTCGTCGAGTACATCGTCACGCGGGTCGGTCATTTGCATGTGAAAGCTATAGTCAATCTGGGCGATGCCCTCGGATTTGCGCCACCATTTTTCCAGCCCTT
>DAOTWU010000452.1:0-2414 GCA_034435735.1 Anaerolineae bacterium
CTTATGAAATTGTGGAACTCATTGGGCAGGGTGGCATGGCCACAGTGTATAAGGGTTTTCAAAAATCCGTAGGCCGCCACGTTGCTATTAAGGTTTTGCCGCCGCATCCGGGCTTAAATGAACAATTTATCTCCCGCTTTGAGCTAGAAGCCAAGACAATTGGCGCGCTTCAACATCCGCATATCCTGCCTCTTTATGATTATGGGCGCGATGATGATATTCTCTATCTTGTCATGGCCTATGTGGATGGTGGTTCGCTAGAAGAGCGCATTAAACAGGGGGCTATGGATGTCCATGAAGTGGATAAATTGCTGAAAGAAGTTGCCAGCGCCCTAGATTATGCCCATCGCAAAGGCATTATTCACCGCGATATTAAACCGGGTAATATTCTCCTTGATAGCGAAGGGCATGCTTTACTTGCCGATTTTGGTATTGTGAAAATGGTTGGCGGTGAGGGCAATTTGACTGGTTCTGGTGTTATTGGCACCCCAGCTTATATGGCGCCAGAGCAAGCACAGGGCATGGATATAGATCATCATGTAGATATTTATGCACTAGGCGTTGTTGTCTATGAAATGCTCACCGGTCACCAGCCCTATAATGCCGAAACACCGATGAAAATCTTGCTCAAGCATATCAGCGACCCTGTGCCCAACGTTTTGCAAGCGCGTCGCGATTTACCGCCCGCATTGGGTGATGTAATGGATCGGGTACTGGCTAAAGAACCCCAGTTGCGTTATCAAAGCGCTGTCGAGTTCGCCGAAGATTTTTCGCGCGCGGTTGGTGGGCACGAAACCCATGCATCGGCAACGCGCCCACAAGCACACCCAGCGGCAACTGTTTCCGGCCCAACGCTACAACAAACAAGCCCACAACAGCCGGCTACTGTCATTGTGCAATCTTCAACTTGGAATAATCCAGTGGTGTTAATGGCCATGTTTGGCATCATCGCGGTTGTTGTGGTTGTTGTTGCTGTGGTTTTGATGAACGCCAATAATAACCAAGCGCCACCTGCCACTAATCCGCCGCCAGCTACCAACCCGCCAGTTGTGGCGACTCCTGTTGCACAAGAGCCGACGGCTGTTCCGCCCACTGAAGCGCCACCAACGCCAACCCCGCCGCCGACTGTCCCACCCGTACAGACTTTTGGGCAGGTGTCGTTTGCTTCCTCTAATGATGATGTACTTGGTGATACTGTAAGTGTGCAATTACGAGGCTTATCACCTGCTTCTAATGACTATATTGCCTGGTTAATCAATACTGGAAACAACGAAAACTTGCGTTTAGGGGAAGTTATTCTTGATGCTCGTGGCAATGGTGTATTGAACTATACTGACGCCGAAGGCCGAATGCTTCCAGCGTTGTTCAATGCTTTTATCATCACTGATGAAGCCAGCCCCACTGACGCACCAGCTGGAAATGAAGTTTATCGCGCCAGTGTGCCGGTAGAGTTAGCACAGGCGCTTTATGCAATTTTGGTCGCCGATGATGAAGGAATTAATGGCTCTGGATTATTAGAAAGCCTCTCTATTGAAGCGAATTTCGCCCATGAACATGCTGGTTTTGCCTTGAGTTCTGCTGAACGCGGCAGCCTTGGCGGTGTTAAAACGCATGGCGAGCATGTGATAAATATCCTCAATGGTGAGCGGATGGATTATAATGGTGATGGTCAAGGCCAAAATCCAGGTCGTGGTGAAGGCGTTTATAAATTCATCGATTTAATCAATAATCACGTGTTTAATGCCATTGGTGTTGAGAGTGCTAGCTTATCGTTACAGGTGAACGCTGAAAATATCCTCATCTGTACCGAGAATATACGTCTGTGGGCAGATGAAGCGAAAGTGGATTTCCAGCCCGCACTCGATGCAGGTGAAAATACAGATGTAACCACACTTGTTGAGGACTTGCAGACGGGCGTTCTCGCGTTAGAGCATTTGCTTAAGGGGTTTGATGCCAATGAAAATGGCCGTATCGACCCCACTGAGGGTGAATGTGGTGTTGCCCAAATTGCTGAATTTAGCTTATTGGTTAGCGTAATGGACATTGTTGAGAGCGAAAGTGGTAATGAGTAAACAGTTGACCTCGCTTTTAATTGGGTTGGTAGTAGTGCTGCTATCGGCAGCATGCAGTGGGAACGGTGGAGAAGGTGAGCCGTCATCGCCATCGCAAGAGGCAACTGCGCCCCCATTTGCAGAAGCGATTACTGAAATCACGCTTGATAATGTCTCTCAAATCCATTATCTGGGGCGCTTAGACCAACCCGGTACACCTAGCACAATTTTTGCTCATGCTCTCTCTCCCGATGGCATTCATCTGGCTGGTTTAACAAATGATTTATTCATCGAGTGGAACTTAGTCAGTGGGCGACGGGTATTTACCACATTGCGTGACCGCGCGCAATATGTTTACTACAC
>DAOTWU010000453.1:0-4995 GCA_034435735.1 Anaerolineae bacterium
ATAGCCGCCTCTTCCCCACCGCGCGCGTGTTGGCGGGGCTGGTCAACGGCCACCCTATCGCCTATCCCTTTGACGTTTTAGCCGCCCAGCGCGTCATTAACGATACGGTCAACGGGGTGGCGGTGGTGGCCTTTTGGCAAGCGGGGGCGACCAGCGCCCTCGATGGGGCAGACATCAACACATCCCGCGATGTGGGAATGGCCGCTCTTTATAACCGCGTTTTGGATGGGCGCGAGTTGACTTTTGTCGTCGATGATGAAGGCCGCATCTACGATAACCAGACCACCAGCGAATGGAACATTTTCGGAGAAGCGATTGACGGCGCGCTAGAAGGCAGCCAGTTAGAACAAATTCACGCATTCCCCCACTTTTGGTTTGCGTGGGCGGCCTTCCAGCCGAACACTCTGATTTATGACTCACCATCAGCCTGATAACGGGCTTGAATAAAACCATGTGAAAGGCAAATCTTATGCACCCTTTGATACGTTATTCGTTGCGCCTTATGGCAGCCATTGCCGTCACTTTACTGGCGGTAGCCGCTGCACCTTCTGGGCGCACCCACGCACAATTGAGTTGTGAGCTTCCCCCGCCCCCTTTAGATGACCCTGAATTTGTTGAGGCAGTGCAGGAATCTTTTTGGAACAAAACGGACTTCTGCATTTTTCAAGAGGGCGTGATTGATGAAATCATCAGCGGCGGGGTTGGACCAGATGGCATTCCACCAATTGATGACCCAACATTTGACGACATCGCCACGGCTTCAGAATGGCTACAACCACAATCACCCGTTATCGCCGTATCGTGGGATGGCGTTGCCCGCGCTTACCCGCTGGCTATACTAACGCGCCACGAAATTGTGAACGATGTAATTGGTGATACGCCCGTAGCAGTGACCTTCTGCCCGCTGTGTAATAGCGCCATTGTCTATGACCGCCGTGTCGATGGCGAAACGTTGCGCTTTGGCGTCAGCGGCTTCTTGCGAAATAGCGACTTGGTGATGTGGGATGACAAAACGCAAAGCTGGTGGCAACAGTTCACTGGCGAGGGTATTGTCGGCACCTATACTGGCACATTGCTAGAAATTATCCCCTCACAAATTGTTGGTTTTAGCGCATTTGTTGAGCAATTCCCTGATGGCGAAGTGCTCTCTCCCAACGGGCGCAACTATGGCAGCAATCCCTATACTGGCTATGATTCTAATCCGCGTCCCTTCTTGTTCGCAGGCACACCAGATGAGCGTTTGTTCCCCACTGAGCGTGTATTAGGCATTTTCCTCAATGACACGCCTGTCGCTTACCCCTTTGAGACACTCGCAGAGGTTGGGGTGATTAACGATACGATTGGCGAAACGGACGTGGTGGCCTTCTGGCAACCGGGAGCGGCCAGTGCGCTTGATGGCGCGGACATCGATAGCTCGCGAGATGTTGGCATGGCCGGTCTATTTGAACGTGAGCTTGATGGCGAAATACTGAGCTTTGTGCTAGTAGATGGTGCAATTCAAGATGAGCAAACTGGCAGCACATGGAACATTTTCGGCACGGCGGTAGATGGCCCATTAGCAGGCAGCCAACTCCGCCAATTGAACGCCTTCCCACACTTCTGGTTCTCGTGGGCGGCCTTCTATCCGGAAACTGTTATCTATGGTTTCGAAGAGCAGGAAAGTAGCAATCAGAGTGAAACGGGGGCCGTTTCGGCGGCCTCCCCCTCTCGCAATGAACTAGACCCAGTTTTGGGCGCAGAAGATGCCCCCATCACGCTCATCGAGTATGGCGCTTATGGCTGCCCATCCTGCCGCATGTTGCACCAAAGTGGTGTGTTAGAACAGTTATTAGAAGAATTTCCCGGCCAAATAAAAATCATTTACCGAGACTTCCCTGTTATTTACCCCAATTATGACTATATGGCCGCAGAACTCGCGCAATGTGTATTAGACCAAGGCAATGACCTGCTCTGGGCATATCATGACGCGCTATTCACCATCGCCCAACCAGGATTCTCTGATGAAGAGGCACTTATCGCATTAGCGGGGGATATTGGGGCAGATGTGGAAGCAGTGCGGGCTTGTGCTGCATCAGATATTCATCTGGAAACTGTGCGCTACGATGAGCAACGCGGGTTTGCATTGGGGCTGCGCGGCACGCCTTCAATCGTCATCAATGACCGCGTGATTTACCTCACCAGTTTGGAACAAATACGCGAAGAGGTCTTGAAAGAACTGGATACGCTTCAGCAATAGGATTTTCTGGCAATACTACAGAAGAAAGCAAGCTATATGTCTAAGAAGAAATCAAAGCGCAAAACAGCAAAATCTACACTCCCCACAGAGCAAATTGGCAAGCACGCCGCCGAAAAGCGCCAGCGGCGCAAGGAAAAAGAGCGCGCACGCAAGCGCAAAAGCCAATTAACCACCTTGCTGGGGTTTGCGGGTGTGGTAGCGGTTATCGCGGTCATTATCATCACCGCAGGGGCAAACAGTGCGCCCACAGTGGCACAGGAACGGCTAGATTTAGACCCTGTGCGCGGCAATCCTGATGCACCAGTCACAATTATTGAATATGGCGCGTTTGCCTGCCCATCATGCCGCCAATTACATCAAAGCGGCCTTATTGAACAATTACTAGAACAGTATGATGGGCAAGTGAAATTCGTCTTCCGCGATTTCCCCGTGATTGTGCCCCAATATGACCGTATGGCGGCACAATTAGCGCAGTGCGCCCTTGACCAGGGGAACGATGCCTTTTGGCGCTTCCACGATGCGCTATATGAGCAGGTCAACGGTGGCTATGGCATTTCGCAAGATGATTTAATCGCATTAGGCGGGCAACTAGGATTAGATACCGCTGAGTTGCGCGCCTGTGCCGAAGAGAACCGCCATGCCCAAACAGTGAGCTATGATGAGCAGCGGGCGCGGCGGCTTGGGTTGCGCGGCACGCCATCTCTGTTCATTAATGACCAGCCCGTTTATTCATTCAGGTTGGATACACTACAACAGCTCATTGACGAGGCACTGGGAACATAACACGACAACATATGCTCAGGCGATATAACTGGCAACGCCCCCTGCTTGTGGTATATTAGGGGGCGTATTTATTTGGGAAACATATAGAGCGAGTTTTTGGGATGTTGCGTTTTCTCAGTCATGGCCCCCTTGTGCGCACCAATATCATGCTGGTTATTGGTATCTTTTTAGGCACACTAGCGATGGCACGTTATGCCCCACGCCAACAAGATAACCGCATTCTCAGTGGGCAGCCGGTCATTGTCGATATTGATGCGGATAACCCTGCATATCTCAGCTATACTGCGGATAGCCCACAACGTATTTCAATTGTCGCCCATAGCCTAGAAGAGGATGGCATATTGGATACTGTTATTGAGGTAACTGATGCGCAAGGGAACAAACTGGCTTATGTGGATGATGGGGCGAACCGCGCCGATAATGTCGATGCGCAGTTAGATGTGCTCTATCTCCCTGAAGCGGGCATATATACCCTGCGCATTGATAGCTTCAATGGTGTTAGTGCGGGGCAAGTAGAGGTTTTACTAGAGGCAAGCTCGCCATTTATGGAGCAAATTAGCCACGACGGGGTGAATACAATCATACAAGCAGAATTGCCAGCGGGCGCACGATATGCCTATACCATTGAAGGCGAAATGGGGATGCGGCTAATCATTACCGCCAAAGACACCAGCGACACATTAGACCCCTTGCTACGCTTATATACAGAGGATGGCACATTGCTCGCCGAAAATGATGACCACACCGACCTGGACTTAACCCTGAACACGCTGGATAGCCGCCTTGAAGTGACATTGCCAGAAGACGGCGCATATACTATCACAGTAAGCGACTTCAGTGGCGAAGCAGGGACATTCACCCTCTCAATTGTGGTGTTGGATTAGGCCATTTATCGATGACAAACCCTTGACCGTCATAGGGCGTTATGCTACTATACGGAGCACAATATGTGTGCCTGTAGCTCAGTGGATAGAGCACTGGTCTACGGAACCAGGTGTCGGGAGTTCGAATCTCTCCAGGCACGCAGAGAAAAGCCGGCCATCGCGCCGGTTTTTTGTTTCTATCCCCCATTGATATGGCCTAGTTCTTAAGTCCTAGTCGCATCTTCAATTTGTTCTTAATTTGTTAAAACCCGTTGGAATATCGTGATTTCTCTGTGTTTTGTAAGCTTTTTGATTGGCAATTTACGTTTTTCATATTTATACTATCGTCGGTGATCGCTTATCTAAAAGTTGAAGGAGATATTCACCGATGCGACGCCTCACAATGATTTTTGCTATACTTTTCTTACTGGTCATTGGCGTTGCCGCACAGGATATGTCGGGCGCCCATGTGCGCATCGCACATTTTTCGCCTGATGCCGGCTCTGTTGATCTTTATGTCGACGGCGCTTTGCTCGCCGAAGAGGTGAACTTTGGCGATGTGACCGAATGGGAAAGCTATGAAGCTGGGAAGCACGTTGTGACGATCGTGCCCACCGGAGAGACAGCAGAGAACAGTGTACTAGATGTAGATGTTTCTTTGAACGATGGTGATTGGGTAACGGTAGCCGTGATTGGCGAAGCTGCCCGCGATACTTTGAGCGCGCAAGTTTTGTTACAAGACTACTCCCCCACCAATGAAGGCGAAACGCGCGTTACATTTTTCAATGCCATTCCTGATGGCCGTCCTGTAGACTTTTATGCCAATGATGTAGCATTAGCAGTAACTGTCGGTTACCCCGGCTTCTTAGGCCCGGATAGCGATGGTATGGCCAGCAGCGACATTGTTGCCGGCACATATACCCTTTCTGCTAAGGGTGATGATGGCAGCGACCTTGCGGCCATTGAAGATGTGACGCTGGGTGCTGGGCGCTACTACCTATTTGCCGCGGTTGGTCTGGCGGCAGACCCGCAATATGTGTTTGTTTCCACCGATTTAGAAGAATTGATGGCCCCTGCGGAAGAGCCAATTGACCCCACAACATTGGGCGATGG
>DAOTWU010000454.1:0-3036 GCA_034435735.1 Anaerolineae bacterium
TGCAACGCCTGCGCGATATGTCCCGTGCTATTTTCGACCGTATCGGCATCACAACAGGCGGCGCTAATGTCCAATTTGCCATCAATCCACAAGATGGTGAAGTTTATGTTATTGAAATGAACCCTCGTGTTTCTCGTTCATCAGCGTTGGCTAGTAAAGCAACGGGCTTTCCAATCGCCAAAATTGCCGCATTGGTTGCTGTTGGCTTCACACTAGATGAAATCCCGAACGATATTACACGTGAGACACCAGCTAGTTTTGAGCCTTCTTTAGATTATGTCGTCGTCAAAATTCCGCGCTGGGATTTCAAAAAATTCAGCGGCGCAAATGAGGTGCTTGGCCCTCAGATGAAAGCTGTTGGCGAGGTGATGGCGATTGGTCGTACCTTCCCAGAAGCTTTCCAGAAGGCTATTCGGGCGCTAGATATTGGCGTTTATGGTTTTGAAGGGCTTGGTGATAACGCCACATTAGATGCTCTGCGTGTGCCAACGGCGCAGCGCGTTTTTCAGATTGCGGCGGCACTTAATCGAGGCGCTACGCTGGAAGAGATTGCGAAGCAGACTGCTATTGACCCGTGGTTCTTGCGCCAATTAGCAGATACGATGGCATTACGCGATAGTATCGTGAGTAAGAAACTACAGCTAGAAGACATCGATGCTCAAGATTTTCTCAAGCTCAAGCGCTATGGTTACTCTGATGTGTATATTGCCAAATTGCTCGGCACAGATGAGCAATCTGTGCGGCAACGGCGTAAAGCGCTTGGCGTAACGGCGAATTTCTATCGTGTAGATACTTGTGCCGCGGAGTTTGAAGCCCATACCCCTTATCTCTATTCTACATATGAAGAAGATGATGAAGCCTTTCCAACGGTGCGCCCCAAAGTCATGATTCTTGGTGGTGGCCCAAACCGTATTGGGCAGGGTATTGAGTTTGACTATTGCTGTGTCCATGCTTGTTTTGCCTTGAAAGCGATGGGCTATGAAACCATTATGGTGAATTGCAATCCCGAAACAGTGAGTACCGATTACGATACTGCTGATCGCCTTTATTTTGAGCCACTGACCGCTGAGGATGTGTTAAACATTATCGATACCGAAAAACCTGATGGTGTATTAGTGCAATTTGGCGGTCAGACCCCGCTCAACATTGCCCATGCCCTGGCCGAAGCAGGTGCGCCAATTTGGGGTACGTCCGTTGAGACAATTGACCTTGCTGAAGATCGTGAACGCTTCAACGCTTTGATGCAAGAACTAAACATCCCTCAACCCGCTGGCGCGACTGTACTATCCCGTGAAGAGGCGACCCGCAAAGCGGCTGAAATTGGCTATCCTGTATTGGTACGCCCCAGCTATGTGCTTGGTGGGCGTGGCATGGCAATTGTATTTGATGAAGCTGCACTTATTCGGTGGCTTGATGATCATGTAGAGTGGGGTGGCCATCCTGTTCTGATTGACCAATTCCTTGATGATGCTTTTGAAGTTGATGTCGATGCGCTTTGCGATGGTGAACAGGTCACAATCGGTGGGATTATGCAGCATATTGAGGAAGCTGGCGTGCACAGTGGCGACTCTGCTTGCGTCTTACCGCCTTATAAGATTAGCCAGTATCATATTGAAATCATCCGCGAATACACCAATCGCATTGGCAAGCGGCTTGGCGTGAAAGGGCTATTTAACATCCAATTTGCCATTAAAGACGATATTGTCTATGTGCTGGAGGTTAATCCGCGTGCTAGCCGTACCGTTCCCTATGTGAGTAAAGCGACAGGGTATCCGTTGGCACGCTATGCTGCCATGATTGCCGCTGGCAAGACTTTGGCAGAAATTGGCTTTACTGAAGAGCCGCATGTAGATGGCTTTTTCGTTAAAGAGGCGGTTTTACCTTTCGTTAAATTCCCTGGTGTGGATGCGCGTTTGGGGCCAGAGATGCGCTCTACGGGTGAAGTAATGGGGCATGCTTCTAGCTTCGGCCATGCTTTTGCCAAAGCGCAAATGGCCGCTAATTCGCCGTTACCACTTGAGGGGGGCGTACTTGTTAGTGTCAATGACTTTGATAAAAGCACCGTGGCCAAAATTGCCCGTGATTTACACCAATTAGGTTTCAAGCTTTACGCTACTCGTGGCACTGCAGAATTCCTTAGTCGAGTTAGTTTGCCCGTCGAAGTGGTAAACAAAGTCAGTGAAGGCGAACCCCATATTCTCCATCTGCTCCAACAGGGTGATATTCAACTTGTGATTAATACGCCTTTGGGTGGTCAAGCACATAAAGATGGAGCGCGTATTCGTAGCGCTGCCCATGTTCTCGGTATACCAATTATCACGACGATGAGCGCTGCAATGGCCGGTGTACAGGGGATAAAGGCGCTGCGTCAGAAGCCGCTTCGAGTGCGTAGCCTCCAAACGCATCACCGCTTAAATCATTCACCTGCTAGTGTATAAAAATCAGCCCCGCATATTGGCGGGGCTTTTTAATCTGGTTAGTGTGTGTGTTCTAGCAATACGCCAGGATGGTAGTCCTCTAAGACAGAGCCGCCGATGAACTCTCTTAATAGCGAAGTGTCTGGTATCATGCTCCACGCCTCTTGTGGCAAAGGGTGCACCCACCGCAAGAAAGAGAGCAGGCGGTTCGCCTCAATATGAGGTGGTGTGCCAGGTACAACTTGTAAGAGTAGGGGTTCTGCTAGCGAGCGCAATACAGCCAATTCATAGACTAAGGCTGAATTAAACATCATATCCGCATTTTCTTGATAGGGGAAAATGTTACGCTTCTCTCCTCGTCGCACGCTTTGCCAGCGTTGCAGTGTATCGGTTGCTGTGTATCCTCTTGTGCGCGCATCCCGCACAATGCGTCGTAATAGCCGCACATCTGTTGTTGGCACTCGATTATGGTTATCGATGTTCAACTGGGTAAGCGCTGATACATAAACGCGGAAAATCCACTCTGGCGGAATATTGGGCACAAGGTCAGGGTTTAGCCCGTGAATGCCTTCAAGGATAATGAGCTGGTTGGGTTCAATTTTGACCTTGCGTCCCGCTT
>DAOTWU010000455.1:0-3778 GCA_034435735.1 Anaerolineae bacterium
GCGATTTGCGCTTCACAGGCGCGCAGCTGCGCTTCCAATTCGGCGCGGTGCTCTTGCAATTTGCGCTGCACTTCTTGGTATTGGCGCTCTAAGGTGTTATAGGCCAGCAGCTTCTCCCGCAGCACGGCATCCGTTTCGCGCGCTTGTTGCAATTGCTCATAGCCCTGTTCAATCGTCTGTTCTTGTTCGAGGACGGCTTCGTATTCGGCGATGCGTGCCTTGTTGCGCTCAATTTGCTCTTCTACCTCGCGCAGGTCACGGTCATAATCTGCCTGTTGGCGCTCAAGGTCGGCGAAGTTCTGTTGCGCCCGTTTGAGTTCCCCCGGCACATGGGCGTATTCCTCTAATGCTGCTTGTGCTGTTTCTAATGCGGCCAGCGCTTCACCATAGGTTTTCTCTGCCGCTTGTTGCTCTTTTTTCAGGCCGGGTTCGCGCGCCAGCTCTTCATCAATTTGGGTGATGCGCCCCTCGATATTGTGAATGGACGTTTGTGCCGCCTTGAGCCGTTCTTTCGCCTCGTCCTCATATTTGCGCCAGCGCTCTAAACCGAGAATGTTTGCCAGAATGCGCTTGCGTTCCGCTGGATTTTTAGTGGTGAAGGCATCGGCCTGCCCCTGTTGCAAAAAGGCGGAATGAATGAAGGTCTCATAGTCCAGCCGCAAAATTTCCTCGATTTTTTGCTGTGTACCGCGCATGGAAGGCTGGTCTAAAGTGATTAAGTCGCCTTGTTCATTGATGACGAACAGGTTCAAGCTGCCCGTTTTGCGCCGCCCGCGCCGCCGCACCACGCGATATATCACACCCTCTTGCTCAAAATCGAGTTGCACCATCATCTCTTTTTGCCCCATGTGGATGAGGTCATCCTCTTTTTTGGCGCGGGTACGCCCCCAAAGCGCGTAGGTGATGGCGTCCAATATGGACGATTTGCCCGCGCCGTTATGGCCGACGAGGCAAGCCAGATGCAACCCTTCAAAGCGAATTGGGTCGGGAGAGCGATAGGGCAGGAAATTTTTCAGTTCAAGGCGTAAAGGTATCATATTGGGTTTTAACTCTGGGCGAATTAGAACAAACGTTAGCTTATAGCACCTGTTAGTCTAACGTCATGGGGCGGGGTTGTCCAGCGTCTGGGGGATGAAAAGAAGGAAGAGCTTGGGAAGAGCTTTGAGCTACACCATGCTAGGGAGCTCTTACTCTTATTGCATCGTTTTGTGTTATAATTCATACACTTAATAACTTGATGAAATTACTGAGCTTCAAAACAACATATGGGAGTATGTGAATATGACGATGATTGAAACTTATGTGCAAAATATAGAGCATGAGTTCAAAACAGGCCGTGCTCGTGAACATTCTTATCGCCCCGCATTGAAAGCACTTATTGAAGCTTGCAAGGATGGCATTACTGCCATAAATGAGCCTAGCCATAGCGAAGGTGGTGCACCTGATTTTATCGTTATTGAGGGTGTTTTGCCGATTGCATTCTTTGAGGCTAAAGACATTGGCACTTCGCTTGATAGGGTTGAAAAAAAAGAACAGCTGGGGCGTTATAAAGCTGCTTATGGTAATCTTATCTTGACGAATTATCTTGAATTCCGCTGGTATTTAGATGGTAAACATGTTGAAACAGTACGTATTGGTGAAAAGCGTGGCAATAAGCTGCGTTGGATGTCTGATAAATATATCGAATTAGAGAGTCTTCTAGGGCGGGTGATGAATACCGTCATGCCAACGGTGCATAGCCCCGAAGAACTCGCCTCCAAAATGGCGCTTCTTGCCCGCGATATTTCGCGCTTGATTTTGATTCTTTTGCGTGCCGATGAGCCGAGTAAACAACTGCTAGAAACACTAGGCATCTTTGAGCAAGAACTTATACCGAGTCTGACCGAAAAACAATTCGCTGATATGTACGCCCAAACAATCGCTTATGGCTTGTTCGCGGCACGGATGAATTACGAGGGTAAGCCCGAAGATTTTAACCTGCAAACAGCTTTTTGGGAGTTACCACCGACCAACCCCTTCTTAAAAAAACTCTTTCAGAAGATTGTGCCCGAATTAGATGAACGTATCAAGCGTTGGGCGGGAGTCTTGGCGCAACTGTTGGCATATACCGATATGGATGAGATTCTCAAACACTTCGGCAAAGAGACACGCCAAACCGACCCCGTTCTTCATTTCTATGAAACTTTCTTAGGCAAGTACAACCCCAAAGAGCGCGAACAACGCGGTGTTTATTACACGCCTGAACCTGTCGTGAGTTATATTGTGCGTAGCGTTGACCATATTCTAAAAACAGAATTCAAGCGTTATGAGGGGCTTGCCGACAAGGAAACGCTTATTCTTGACCCCGCTACAGGTACGGGCACATTCTTATATTTTGTCGTGCAATATATTCATGATCATATTGTGCAAAGTGGGCAAAGTGGGCGTTGGAATGCTTATGTAAGTGAAAATTTATTGCGGCGTATCTTCGGGTTTGAGTTGTTAATGGCACCTTATACCATTGCTCATATGAAGTTACAGGTGCTTTTACATGAATTAGGTTACGACTTTGGAAGCGATGAGCGTCTCGGTATTTACTTGACGAATGCGCTTGAAAGGCCTACACCTGACCAGCACCAACTCAAGGAAGGTTTGCGGGCACAGATTTCTGAAGAATCTGAACAAGCGAGCGCGGTGAAAGAAGAAAAACCAATTATGGTGGTTTTGGGCAACCCACCTTATAGCGGTCACAGTGCCAATGAAAACAGCTGGATTGCTGAACTTCTGCAAGATTATTACTTCGTGGATGGTAAGCGCCTACAAGAACGCAACAGCAAATGGTTGCGCGATGATTACGTCAAGTTCATTCGCTTTGGGCAAGACCGCATCCAGCGTACAGGGTATGGCGTTCTCGCTTTCGTCACCAATCATGGTTATTTGGACAACCCAACCTTTCGCGGGATGCGCCAGAGTTTGCTCAAGACTTTCACAGATATTTACATCTTTGATTTGCATGGCAACAGCAATAAGAAAGAAAAAACGCCCGACGGCAATGCCGACCAAAATGTTTTCGATATTCAGCAAGGGGTTTCAATTGGTATTTTCATTAAAAATCCCGATAAAAAGACGGATTATGCCACTGTACATCATGCCCATCTATGGGGCACACGCAACGACAAATACGAACAACTCAATGCCAACGACATTAGCACAACACCGTGGGTAATAGTCAATTCTACTAGCCCCTTCTATTTGTTTGTGCCACAGGATGAGCGCCTGCGCGATGAATATGAGCAAGGTTGGCGAATTACAGACATTATGCCCACCAACAGCGTCGGGATTGTGACAGGACAAGACAAGAAAACGATAGCCTTTACCAAAGCGGAATCCATAAAACAAGCAAAAGCATTAGATATTCCTGAAACTGCGATACAAGAAATACGCTATAGAGCCTTTGATGTTCGATACGTTGTATACCACGACGATGTTATTACTCGCTCACGTCGCCAAGTAATGCAACACATTAAGCCTAACAATATAGCATTAATTACAGTCAGACAAAAATCTACACCAGATACTTGGAATCTTGTGGGGGTATCTAATGAACTAATTGAGTCTTGTTCTATATCAAATAAAACTCGTGAGATTAATTACGTCTTTCCCCTCTACATCTACCAAGAAAAAGACAAGATGGACCTTCCGGGTGAGGATGAATTCCCATTCGATGAAGAAGGTAAGCGCCCTAATTTGAGCGTGGCATTTGTCCGTGATTTAGAAGGTAAACTCGGCAAAACATTCC
>DAOTWU010000456.1:0-6514 GCA_034435735.1 Anaerolineae bacterium
GTTAGGCGCGATCGATAGCTGCGCGCACTTGGCGAACAAAATCGCCAAACGCTTCATTAAACATATCATCAGAATGGCGCGGGCGCGGCAATGTAATATGAACATCGGCAATGAGTTTGCCGGGGCGCTGGCTAAACACAAAAACACGGTCGGCCAATAAAACAGCTTCTCGTATATCATGGGTGACCATAATGGCCGTTGC
Organism: Anaerolineae bacterium; assembly: GCA_034435735.1. Taxonomy (GTDB): domain Bacteria; phylum Chloroflexota; class Anaerolineae; order Aggregatilineales; family Phototrophicaceae; genus S146-30. Next base: position 203 of record DAOTWU010000456.1, read on the forward strand.
CCCACTTTGTTGCCATAGCTGAAGCAAATCAAGGCTAATTTGCTCCCGCGTCAGCGCATCTAATGCTCCAAATGGCTCATCAAGCAGCAAAACCTCCGGGCGCTGGATTAGCACACGGCCTAATGCCACACGTTGCGCCATACCGCCGGAGAGTTCACCCGGATAGGACTCTTCAAAGCCCTCAAGCCCTAATTGTGGGATAAGGTCGGCTGCTTGGGCGCGGCGTTCTAACTTGGGAACACCCGCTAACTCTAATGGCAAAGCGATATTGTCAATGACTGTGCGCCATGGCATCAAATTACTATCTTGAAACATCAAGCCAACAGCCGGGGATGGTTCTTGAATGGGTTGGTGGCCTAAATAAGCGTTGCCTGAAGATGGCTTTTGTAAACCAGCGAGCACACGAATAAGTGAACTCTTACCACAACCACTTGGCCCCACAATGGCGACAAATTGGCCAGATTCCACTTCAAACGATAGAGGGCCAAGGGCCGGGAGGGATAGCCCCCCCGGCATACGATAGGTTACTTGCAAGTCGCGGACTGATACCCGCATTCACTACTCCTCAAAACCTGGCACGAATTCGTTAGTGAAAGCTGCTTCTAAATCAATGGGTTCATTGAGGAAGCCCATTTCTAGCAACGTATTTTGTGCAGCTTCCCATGAAGCAAGTTCAGTAACACCGAGTTGCTCTGCATCCCAAAGTTCAATGCTCTTGAGCAAAACTTGTAGTTGAATCAACTCTTCGCTAGAGAATTGCTCGTGCAAGCGGTCATACATCGCCTGACGGCTTTCTGCGATAGCTTCGCGGTCGGGATTGGTAGCCAGAAACTCTTCTTGAGCAGCGGCTTCCGCTTCTAGAGCGGCATGAAGTTCATCGCTAATGGGGAGATTGTCCACATAATCAAGGCTAATGAGATAGGCCTCAGCAGGATTGTTAATAACATCTTGTAAGCCTTGATGATAGGCAGCAACAAACGCGGCGACCATCTCTGGTTGATTAGCAATTGTCTCTTCATTTGTGACAAGGCCATTGGAAACGAGGTCAACTTCTGCAGCAACGGGCAAAACACGCACGCCTGTAACATCGCCACATTCGCCCTGTTCGGCGCGTTGCTCAATTTGTAGGGGTTCATTATTCAGATAAACTACTGAAGCCTCTACCCCACCCACACAGACAACATCAGGGGCGAAGAAACCAATTTCTTCAAGATCAATGTCCTGTTCAGTAAGATCATTAGCCGCCAATAAAGCAGTTAAACCGCTATAGCTCGCGCCAAACCGCCCCGGAATACCCACATTACGCCCGGCTAAATCGGCCACAGTTTCAATATCACTATTTTCAGGAACGACAACGCCAACAGGGTATTGCTGGAACCATTCATAAAGATAAACAATCGGGCGACCACCAGAACGTGCCATAATGACCTGCTCGCCACTAACAATGCCAAACTGGCGCTGGTTGCTGGCGATAAGGTCCACTACAACAGGCTCATCAAGGTGTTCAATGGTGACATTGAAACCAGCTTCTGCAAAATGCCCATTGGCAATAGCTGCATATGTTGGAGAGAACTGAATATTCGGGATGAAGGTCAGCAAGAATGTTTGATCAACCAGTTCATCATCTTGCGCTGTGGTGATAGAGAAAGGCAGCAATAATACAGCTACGAGCAACAGCAGTTTAGCAATACGAGACATAGAAGCATTCACTCCTTCAGTATGAAAAAATACATAAACCGCACAAGCGGCTAAACCACAATCCGATGGCGACGTTGCCAAGCCAACAAGCGCCGCTCTAATAAAGAGACTGCGCCATATAGTGATAGGGCAATGACAGTCAACGATATAACCGCCACAAAAACCAGCGGTGTGTCGTAAGAATCACGGGCGACTTTCACCCAATACCCCAGCCCCGCATTGGCAGTGACAAATTCGCCAACGACGGCGCCGATGACGGCTAAAGTGGCGCTTGTTTTTAAGCCAGTTAGTAGCACTGGCATGGCAGCGGGGAGTTCTAACTTAGCGAAAAGTTGCCAACGAGATGCCCGAGATACGTGCATAAGGTCGCGCAAATTCTCTGGCACACTACGAATGCCAACAATGGTATTCATCAACATGGGGAAAAACACCACCAATGCACCCGTAATCATTTTGCCAGTGATACCCGTACCGAACCATATCACCAACAAAGGCGCATAAGCGAGTATTGGGGTGGCTTGAAACGCAACAATAATTGGGGAAAGCAAATCTTCTAGCACGGGGATGTGCGCAATAAGATAGCCCAGTATCATGCCAATGCTAACGCCTAAAAATAGGCCGCCAAGCACTTCTTGTAGGGTTACGCCCATATGCAGCCATAACCGGCCATCTTGAATGACTGTAACCAACTTCGTGCCAACAGCTTCTGGAGATGGAATGATAAAAGCGGGGAAAAACCCCAGTGCTGTGATGAAATGCCATATTGCCAAAACCGCGAGGGGAGTGGCAATCAAGGCATAACGGCGCACAACCGAGCGGCGTGGCTTTAGAGCATATTTATTATCATTGGAGATGAATTTACTGAGCGTATAAGAGAGTACGTTTGCTAACATCGCTCACCCCGTTATCTAGAGTCATCAGCAGACAACGGGGCATACAGCCAATACATAACCCGAAGAGGTCACATCTACAGGCATAGCCTAATAGACGCTTAACCTATGCTGGGATATGCATAAGCCATAGCGTTGGTAGCAGAAACTACACACAACATATGTGTACCCTGCTATCCGACCTTCTCCCATCCGGACTGTTACCGTCGGCTCTGGACTTTCACCAGTATCCACCGGCATAGCACTACTGGCTATGACGCACCGCCCAACTGTAGGCGGCGACACGGGTCGCGGGCTTGATAGCTCTCAGGCTATCTTACCGCCGGTCGGGAATTGCACCCTGCCCCGAAGGCCTGCTGTATATTCAGTTCACTCAGAGTATAACGGGTTTAAGCAAGAATGTAAATAAACCATTTGTAAGAAATGCCACAATATGACAGATGTCACTAGAGACAGATGGCCACCTGTCTACGACATTTCTTCAGAGATAGCAGGTTCAGATTCTTCACTATTGGCCGCCAGAAGGGTAAATCTAAAGCGACCACCGCCACCTTCTTTATTGCTCTCCGCCCAAATGCGACCACCATGAGCCTCTACAATGTGGCGGCATATCGCTAAGCCTAACCCTGTACCCTCATGGCCAGAGCGAGAAGCATCAACCTGATAGAAACGCTCAAAAATACGGTCAACTTGGTCTTCTGAGATGCCAGGCCCATTATCTAGAACACTGATAATGACTTCATCAGCCTGTTTCTCCGCTTTAATTACTATCTTCTCACCTTTTGGCGACCACTTGATGGCATTATGCACCAAGTTAATGATAACCCGACGGGCGAGGTCTCTATCACAAAGCACATGAAGGTTATCGGGCAAATCGCTTTTGATTTTAATGTCTTTAGCCGCACATTGGTCTTCGAGCCGTTCTAATGCGCCATCGACTAATTCATCCAATGGCACATCAACAAGACGTATAGTTGCCTGTCCAGATTCAATCATCGATAAATCAAGCATCTCTTGAACAAGCCACTGTAAAGATTCTGTTTCATTAGCAATCGCCCGCAAAGAGGAAATGCTATCTTTACGTTTGGGTTTTTCACTTTCGTGGAACAGGCTATCAATAATAAGGCGGATACGGGCTATGGGGGTGCGCAATTCATGGGAGATATTGGCCACCATGTCACGGCGGGCACGGTTCAGGCGCACAAGCTCTGTGATATTCTGTAAGGCCACACCAATAAATCGCCCGCCATCATAAGGCATCACATGGGTATGCACGCGGTAAGTTTGCTCACCAATTTGAAGCTGCTCTTCAAAAGGTTCGCCGTCTTCACTAGCACGAATCGCATTGATAACAATATCTTGCAAATCGGGGGTATCCAGGGCTTGGTACAGAATTTCACCTACGGGGTTGCGCCCTTGAAATAAGGCTTTGGCACTGCGATTTAGGGCAATAATTGTGCTATCTTCATCCAACACCAGAACAGCATCATAAGCCACAGCACTCACCACAGTGAAAAGCGCTTTGCTCTCGGCCATCTCACGCTTATGCTCATTAACAAGCTGGCGCAAACGTTGCACTTCTTTTTGCTCGCTTTGATAACGAGACAAGAGATAGCCCACAAGTGTGGCGCACAACACACCAAATAGCGCTAGGAAAAAGGTTAAACCGTCCAAAATTTAACCCTCAAACCGGTAGCCAACACCACGAACAGTTACAATGCGCTTGGGATTGGAAGAATCTTCCTCAATCTTTTCGCGCAGCCAACGAATATGAACATCGACAGTGCGCTTATCAACAAAATAATCGTACCCCCAAACTTTAGTGAGAATTAAATCACGGGAAAGCACCGCATTACGGTTACGCATGAGTTCGGTCAATAAATCAAACTCTTTATTGCTGAGTTTGATTTCCTGTTCATCAAGATACACTCGCCGCCCCGTAATATCGACGCGCAAATTGCCCGATACTAGCTCATTCTGCTGTAAAGTAGGACTTTTAGGACGGCGCAAAACTGCACGTACCCGAGCCAAAAATTCACCGAGGCCAAAAGGCTTTACGATGTAATCATCCGCACCGCTCTCTAGGCCAACAATTTTATCAACCTCTGTGCCGCGCGCGGTGAGCATAATAATAGGAATATGAGCAGTGCGATTATCATTGCGCACCATGCGGCAAATACTGAGGCCATCTAACCCTGGGAGCATAATGTCTAGAACGACGAGGTCAGGCAATTCGGATTGAACTTTCTGTAGCCCCTCTTCCCCTTCCAGTGCGGTAACAACAGTATATCCTTCAGCGCTTAGCTTCTCCGCCAGCTTTTGGACAAGGCTTGCTTCGTCTTCGATGATGAGTATTTTCGCCATATTGGTTCACCTTTTCACAAAACCATGCAAAGGTTACCAGTAAAATGCTAAGATAGGTTTAAGGCTATCTGGATAATGCTTAACATTGAATTAAATTTAAAGCGTATATGAGTCTATTCGTTATAAGCGCGCACACCAGCCAAAGATTGAGCGTGACGAACACCATTACGAATGGCCATAGCAAATGCTTCTGCTGCAAAAGCGCCAATCACTGAGGGGTTAGCAGGGATTTCTCCTGTAGCTAAAGCAAAAATGGTATCACCATCATGCATGGTATGCGCCGGATTAATCGCCCGTGCCAAACCATCATGCGCCATCTGCGCAACTTTGGTCACATGAGCTTTACTAAGGCGGGCATTTGTTGCGACAACACCAATCACTGTATTATCGCCATTAACCCCCATTTGTACATATTGCTTGAAAGCATTTAGCGCCCCCATAAACCCTTTGCCATCTGGGGGTTGGCGCACACCAGCGAGAATAGAGCCATCTTCAGCGATGACATCACCAACAGCGTTCACCGCGGCCAGTGCAGCGACAATTAGGTCATCTCCCAAATCAATAGCAGCAGAGCCTAATCCCCCTTTAGTTGCAAATTCCATGCCCAATAGTTTCCCTACAGTTGCCCCTGTACCAGCACCAACCGTGCCTTGTTGAACAGGTTCATCCGTAGCTGCGGAACAAGCCTCATATCCCATTGCAGCATCTGGACGAACATCAGGCGCGCCAAGGTTTAGGTCAAAAAGAATTGCGGCGGGCACAATGGGAATAGTAAAACCAGGAATAGACTTATAGCCTATGCCATTTTCAGCAAGATATTGCATAACACCATCAGCCGCCGCAAGGCCAAAAGCACTACCTCCAGCTAAAACGATGGCATGCACTTGTTCCACATGGTTAACTGGATTGAGCAAATCCGTCTCGCGTGTTCCAGGGCCTCCACCACGAACATCAACACCACCGATTGTCCCTTCTGGAGGGAGAATAACTGTACAGCCGGTAGCGCCTTCTAAATGCGTAACATGTCCTACACGAAAACCTGAAATTGCAGTTAAAGTATTATTCGTCATCTTCATCTTGCTCTATTGAACGATAAATAATATCCGCATTGCTATCTTCCAAAGATGGTGGTTCATCTGCCTCTAGAATGTCTAAAGCTGCATCATAATCTTCTGGTTTGACCAGAACAGTGACTTCGCCTAAAGAGCCAACGACTATTCCTAATGCACTTGCACCGGCCTGTGCATGAACCATCGCAGGAATGCCCTCGTGTTGTAAACGACCAGCTACGATATGGGCTTCAGGAATGCTATAGGTAATATAAACAACTATCCACTCATGATTTTGACTGGGTTCGCGC
>DAOTWU010000457.1:0-4237 GCA_034435735.1 Anaerolineae bacterium
GGCACTTCACCAAAGGTGTGAACATAATTCGTGATAAAGTCTTCACTGATGTCATCAGTTGCGCCGATTGTCCATGTTGAGGCGCTTAGAATGCCGCCAATTTCGTCAATGTTGACCTTATCCCTAAATGCTGCACTTTCGGCACGATTATAAGCAAATTGGCCACCCCAACCCGCTGCGCGTAAACCATTATATAGCTCTGCTGCCGAATTGGCTGGCCCAAAAGCTACCACAATTTGTGGATTGCTGGCACGTATATTGTTGATAATTTGCTCAATAGATGTACTTGCATCCAAAATATACGAATTTTGGGGCGCAACGCCCAACCCCGCAGCTGATGTTGCAAACCCTACAACTTCCCCAGTGCTTTCTATATCTAGCTGCACTGTGGCAATACTTTGGATAGTGAGGTCTTGGATAATATAGGTCGCAAGTGCTCGCCCTTGTAAAATATCTGCCGCTCGCGATCGGAAAATACGCCCGCTCGTATCAGAAGCAATAAGTGTGTCACCCGTTGCGGCGACTAAAACAGGCACATTTAAGCTTTGCAGTGCTGTCATTCCGTTTAACACTTCTTCGTTTGTTTTTGGCCCGATGACAGCAATGACGCTCGAACGTTGTAAATTATTGATAGCTTGAGCGAGAAGAGTGCCGTTATTAGTGGGTTGTACAATAAGCTCTAGTTGGAATTGTGCGCCATTAGCATCAGTAACACCGCCGCTTCTATTGATTTCTTGTACAGCTAACCGCGCACCATTAGTGAGTGCTCCTCGTGTGTCATCCAATACACCAATTCGAAAAACGGGTAACCCTTGAGTTTGCCCTGAACCTAATGTAGTGAATAACAAGCTAAAAAGTCCGATGAGCAGTAAAAAACGCCATTTTTTCTGTTGCATAGTGCTCTCTCCTGAAAAGCAATGATTACGTTCAATTGTAGCGAATAATGATATATTTGCTTTATACGGTTACTAAACGCTTATCACGCGCTTTGTTTATTCCTGAAAAATCCCCGCTATTGCTTGATTTTCGCTTCCATCCTCACTATACTGAAACACATACCAAATTCATCTTATCTTAAGTAAATTAGAGCATATGAGTTCCGTTATGCAACGCGAACGGGTAACTGAAGACATTTTCGTTTTTACCAGCGATTTATATGTGCAAGTCACAGCAGGTGTTGTTATTACAACGGCGGGTGCTGTTGTGATTGACACACTGCTTTATCCAGAAGAAACCCGTGCGATTCGGCACTTCGTTGAAGAGCGCTTGGGTACAGTTGTAAAATATGTTATTAACACACATTTTCATGCTGACCATACCACAGGCACATGCTTTTTCCCGCGAGCACAGGTTATTGCTCACCGGTTGTGTCGCGAGTTATTAAATACGCGTGGGCGGGAAGGGCTAGAAAGCATGAAACAAGCATCTGCAGAAATGCGGGATGTAGATCTTGTTTTGCCCAATATTGTTTTTGATGACGAATTTACTTTACATGTGGGCAATAAAACCTTCCACATGCGTCATACACCAGGGCATAGCATGGATTCTATTGTTGTCCATGTTCAACAAGACCAAGTGCTTTTTGCCGCAGATACGTTGATGCCTATACCTTATTTTGTGGATGGCAGTTATGATGATTTTTTGACTTCTCTTGATAGTTTGCGCAACCTTGGTTTTGAAAACATTATTCAAGGGCACGGAGAAGTGATTTTGCGCGGAGAAGTCGAAGATAAAATTGAAAGTGATGTGCAATATCTCCATACACTCTCCCGTGAAGTGGAGCAAGCACTTACTGATACAGATGCAGAGCAAGCTTTAGCTGCTATTGATATTGAACGTTGTGGTAAAAGCCGTATTTTGCTGAATGGTGTCGCAGAGCAGCTTCATCGCAATAATGTGTTGGCGCTTGCTAGTTTACGCCGCCAACAGGCAAAAACGCCTTTTGCTGAATGAGGCCAAGTATTTGGTCAAGTTTGAGGGATTAAAATGTCGGAATTAGAACAAACCTATTTGACGCCAGAAGGCGCAGAAGAACTACGCCGCGAACTACAAGAGCTTATCGAGGTTCGTCGTCCAGCCTTGGCACAAAAGCTAAAAGAAGCGGTGGCCGAAGGTGACCTGCGTGAGAATGCGAATTATCAAGATGCGAAAGAGCAGCAAGCCTTTATCGAAGGCCGCATTCAATATCTTGAGAATTTATTGCGTAGTGCGGTTATTATTACTGAAACAGAGCAGGATGGCACTGTTCGGGTGGGGAGCATAGTTACCTATCGTGAAGAAGGTATGGACGAAGACGAAACCTTCAAAATTGTTGGCGCAGCAGAAGCCAACCCACGTGAAGGCAAAATCTCTGGTAAAAGCCCAATTGGCTCTGCTTTGTTAGGCCGTAAAAAGGGCGATCGCGTCCGTGTAGAAACACCCAGTGGCGAAATTGTCCTAAAAATCAAAAAAGTTGAGTAGGTTATCACCCATACCCAACTTTTAGCCCCATATGACACCATATGGGGCTTTCTCATCCTTAAAATTATTCTCTTCGCAACGGTGTGAAGTCTCCAGTTCCACCGAAGGGATCGTCATCATCTGAGCCGCTGCCACTACCACCTTGTGGCGGCGTTTGCATCGGTGGTGGACTTAGTGGCCGCACTGCAGGTGGTTCACTTGATGGCGTTTGTGCAGGTGGTGTTACTGGCTGTACCGTTGGTGTGCCGCCCGCGGGTGGCGTGGCGGGCATTACTGGTTGTACTTGGCCTGTTGATGGCGGCGTTTGCATCGGTGGTGGTGATAATGGCTGAATACTAGGGGCGCCGCTTCCTGCAGGTGTCGCTGGTGTGACGGGGGATGGTGTTGGCGTTGCGCCTGGCGTTGCAGATGGCATACTGACTGAAGTTTTATAGGGACCACTGCTTTCACCCTTTTGCCATGCTGCTAATTCTATTTGAAGGCCATCAAAATAACTGTTGGATGGCATCGAACCGTCGCTACCATATTCGACACGTTTTACCCGTGCACGCACTCGTAACTGGTCTGTTTCCATTACCGCTTCTGCTCCCTCACTGATTTGAATGATGTCAGTAGCGGGATTTTCAACTTTGTTTTCCAATTCGGCGCGGGTTGCGGGGTCATTAAAGCCATGTTCTGAGACGAATATCTTGTTTAGCGTACGGACAAAGTCCTCTTTGTCAAATAGCCAAACCTCAACTGCTGCTACTTGGTTGTCGCCAATACGCTTTGCAACTGATGCTCCCATCTCCCCAAGGAAGGTGTCATTTGCATCTTCAATAGCGAAGGAGTCATCATAAGCCCGCCCCGGAGTATAAATCGAGACTTTAGTTGTGATAGGCTCGCCTAGTTCCGTATCTGTTTCAACAACCACATTTTGCGCCGCTTCACGCTGGGTACGGATACGCTCTAGCTCAGCCTTTTCGCGCATGCGTTGCTCTCGATAGTCTTTATCGCGCATCATTTTGAAGCGCTCTATCAATCCTGCGACAATATTGGGATAAATGAGCATACGCCATACCACAACCAAAATTGGGGTGATAATGGTGATGAGCAGGGCGGGAATAATCCAACCGCTAATTAAGTCACCAATTAATCCGCCTGGTTTAGGTGCAGCCTTGCCAGAGCCAGCAGCCTCGGCCAGTGGGCGTGCATTTTGTAGCGCTTGTTGAGCAAATGAATTAGGTGTGGCCTGAGAAATGGCTCGGTCTATTGCCGCTGCTGGATTTTCTATTTCAGCGAAAAGCTGGCGAATAGCCTCGTCATCATAGAATTGTGCCTCTGCCGCAGCAGCAACCAATTCCGCCCATTGTTGGCGGTATGATGCACTTAATTGTGATGGTGCTGCATCATAAAATTGAATAGGGTTAATCCCATATGCCCAGATAAGGCCGATAATTAGCCCCAATAGCACTTTGGCTACCGTGCCTTTGGTGGGCATACTTGGTGCGATTACGATGAGATATAGACCATTGTAAGAATCGATTAAATATTGGCGCACCCTCTGCAGCATAAGAATCGCCTTTCATTGTTTGGCTGTTTGCCTATCCGTAATATCGCTATTTTACAGGAAAGCCCACGCTCCGACAACTAAGCTGATTTTCCTATGGCAAGTATAACCCCTGCTGAACGCCTTAGTCAAAAAACCCGCCTTTATTCTTCAGACGGGTTTTTATCGACATGTTTATGAAGTTTTCTATCACCCCGCAGGGCGCTCTTGCTCTGCCGCTTTCTCGTC
>DAOTWU010000458.1:0-2302 GCA_034435735.1 Anaerolineae bacterium
ATACCATGTCGCTGATAACGACGAAACATTGCTCTGGCAAAGCGATAACGGGCAAACGTTGCGACTGGTCTGGTTGGATGGTCGCCAATTAACCCCAGCGGCACATGACACATGGGCGATATTAGACGATATTGTGATTGCTACCCCAACGGCAGCACCTACCACAACACCCATAGCGAGCAATGAATGGCAAGCATGGCTCTACCAATCTGATGGCAGTTTGCAACTTATTCGAGAAGGACAAACATTAGAGACCTTGCAATTGCCTTTGAATGATGATGATGAAGATTATCCCTTACAAATCGCCATAAGCTATGATGGGCGGCTAGCGGCCTATGTCGCCTATACACAAGGTAGGCCATCAGCCCTACAGGTTTATGACTTAGCTGAGAAGCAGCTCATCGCCCGTTATCCCCTCCCCCATGATGGCAGCGCTTATATCCCCTCACAGAGCATGGAACGCACCAGCGATGGCCGCATCTTTGCCGAGTTCAACAGCGCGGCGGCGATTGGCTTCGGGTTAGGAGAAGTTGGCTGGCAAATATCGGTGATTGATTTAGATAGTGGCGAGGTCAGCTATACATTGCGTTATGATGATGAGGCGATGGCGCGCTATGAGCCACCTTCAGCATTTGGTGTTGTGCCCGTGATTCAGCATTTTCGGGCTGGACAAATCGCTTTTACCTTACATAAGCCTGGCTTATTATCGCCACCCTACCCCGCCTATATCTGGGATATACGCAGCGGCGATGTTGGCGTCACGCGCGATTATCAAAACCCGTTTTCCGATATATTGGCGACAACGGGCGAAGTAATTTACGCCACCATCGAGTTGGATTTGCCTCATAGCGATACATTTTCAACGCCACAACTCAACACGCTATATGTCTATAGCCCAGTGTTAAACGCCAGTTTTCCCTTCCATAATTGGGAAACAACCAGCCATGTGTCGCCGATGTTCATTCAGAATGGAGAGCTTATACTCACGGGGCGCGTGGATGAAACAGGCGCTTTTGAGGCGTGGTGGGTCATAGAACGCGATGGCATAGAAATAATGCCCTTGGAACAACTCAGCTTTCAGGATGCGGGAATGACGGCGGATGGCTTTCTCTATATTCCCCGCGATAGCGCACCATCTTTGAATATCTGGCATATGAACACCAGAGAAGGCGGAATGCGCGAACAGGTTTGGGCTGGAGAACGTGTAGGGCAAGCACAAATTGCATGGGTGAGCTATGCAGCGCCACCGCCACACTATCGAGAATGGGCGCAATTGCTCCCACCTCAAACAGGGGTCACTATCGCCGCCAGCAACACCTTACAGGCAGGTGAAAACGCCATAGTTAACACTACCAATGGCGATGTGTTGTTAGTGCGCTTGGGGCCAGGGGCTGGGTATAGCATCGCAACACGGCTCACACATGGGACACGGGTGGCGCTACTGGAAGGCCCACAAGAGCAAGCGGGTGTGATGTGGTGGCGCGTCCGTACACCAAGCGGCGTTGAGGGCTGGGTAGCAGCAATGGCGGACGGCATTAGAACACTGCTGCCCGCTTCCCCCTAACTACTCAGTCAAAATGCGCGCATCTTCATTCGCCCAATAAACATGAACCCGCTGCCCTACTTGAAAGGCATCGCCATAGCGGTGGGTAAAGTTCTGCAATCGGGCGACAAGCCGCGCTTCCTCAGTCAGACTGATGGTATAGCGGGTGTCTGTGCCAATATAAAGCACTTCCTCAATCACGCCATCCACAAGAGTAGTGTTGCCGCGCGCCTGCACTTTTTGATAAACATCAACAGCTTCCACATTGTAGCCGCCACTCTGTAGCACTTGCCCTTCAACAGGCAATAGGCCAACCTTTTCTGGGCGGATGCCAATGGTAATCATCTGGGCGCTGGATAGCGTGTTTTCGCCAACTGCGGCATACACAAAGGTATCTTGCCCAATGTCGATACGGGCATACTCGCCTTGCACTTCCGCTACTTTGCCGCCCATAAAATTGGTCTCGCCAATAAAATCAGCCACAAAGCGCGAGGCAGGGCGCTCATAAATTTCTTCTGGCGTGCCAATTTGCAACACTTGCCCATGATTCATCACTGCGATACGGTCGGCCATGGTCATGGCTTCTTCTTGGTCATGAGTAACGTAAATAAAAGTGATGCCAAGGCGCTGTTGCATGGCTTTCAGTTCGTACTGCATCGCCTTACGCAATTTAAGGTCAAGCGCGCCTAATGGCTCATCTAGCAAAAGCACTGTTGGCTCATTAACCAACGCACGGGCAAGCGCAACGCGCTGCTGCTG
>DAOTWU010000459.1:0-4017 GCA_034435735.1 Anaerolineae bacterium
GCCAGCCCGTTAACGGCTGCTGCTACCGCTGTAAATGGTTGTGTTACTGACCCGCGCGAGATGATGGAGACTGTATAACATGGAGCCGATAAAAACATTTACCGCCCGTATTGCGCCGCTACCGATAAACGACATCGACACAGACCAAATTATTCCAGCGCGTTTCCTGAAGACGACAGACCGCGATGGCTTAGGCAAAAGCTGCTTTTATGATTGGCGTTATGATGCAGATGGCAACCCTAAGCCAGACTTTGTCCTCAACCAACCAGAGTATCAAGGCGCACAGGTACTTATCGCTGGCCATAATTTCGGCTGTGGCTCATCCCGTGAGCATGCGCCATGGGCGCTGTTGGGTATGGGCTTTAAGGCCATCATCAGTACCGATTTTGCCGATATTTTCCGCAATAATGCGCTTAAAAACGGCCTTCTTCCCATCATCGTGGATGCAGAGACACAGCGCCAGCTTGTCAGTTTGGCAGAAGAAGACCCGTCTACAACAGTGACGATTGACTTAGAGTCCCAAACAGTGACTTTGCCGGATGGCCGTCAAGTGGAATTCCCTATCGACGGCTTCTCAAAGTATTGCCTGCTCAATGGTGTTGATCAATTGGGCTTCTTACTTGGCCTTGAGGCGGATATTGTGGCTTATGAAGCTGAACATCCGCCACGAGTGAACACCCATCTTGTCTAAAAAGGGGGAGAATCATGTTACAAATAGCCATCTACGATACAACACTCCGTGACGGTACTCAGCGCGAAGGCATTTCGCTATCTTTGGCCGATAAGATACGAATTACCAAGCTGCTGGACGATATCGGTGTGGCGTATATCGAGGGTGGCTGGCCTGGTTCAAACCCGAAAGACGCTGCTTACTTTCAGGCTGTGCAGGACTTAGATTTACGTCATGCACGTATTGCTGCCTTTGGCTCTACTTGCCGCAAGAATAGCGATCCTGTTAGCGATGCCAATATCAAGGCGCTGGTAGATGCGCAGACACCTGTTGTGACTGTTGTGGGCAAAACTTCGATGCTACATGTGACGGATGTTTTGCAAACCACACCTGTAGAAAATTTGCGCATGATTAGAGAAAGCGTTGCCTATCTTAAATCGCTGGGCAAAGAAGTGATTTACGATGCCGAACACTTCTTCGATGGCACAAAGCTAGACCTTGAATACGCTTTTGATACCTTACAAGCGGCTATTGAGGGCGGGGCAGATGTTGTCGTGTTATGCGATACCAATGGCGGCTCTATGCCGTGGGAAGTTGAAGAGTTTGTACGCTCGGTGAAATCGACTTTTCCAGATGTCGCATTAGGCATTCACACGCATAATGATGGGGAACTCGCCGTTGCCAATTCACTGGCAGCAGTTCGCGCTGGTGCAGTCCACATTCAGGGCACTATCAATGGATATGGTGAGCGTTGTGGCAATGCCAATCTATGCAGCATCATCCCTGATTTAGAGCTAAAAATGGGGTATCGTTGCTTGCCATCACAAGATAATTTGCGCCAACTAACCCGCCTCTCCCGCACAGTGGCAGAAATTGCCAATCTAGCGCCAGATAATCATTTGGCATACGTTGGTAAAAGCGCTTTTGCTCATAAAGGTGGTATACATGTAGCTGCTATTCGGCGCAATATCGATAGTTACCAGCACATTGACCCAACACTTGTGGGGAATGAAATGCGGGTACTGGTATCTGATCTTTCTGGGCGGGGCAACTTACTCAGCAAAGCAGAAGAATATGGCCTTGATATTACCAAAGAAGAAGCCGTGCAGGTGCTTGAAGACATCAAGCAGCTTGAGCACAACGGCTATGTCTTTGAAGGTGCAGAGGCTTCTGTAGCTATTCGGCTATATCGTGCGCGCCCAGATTACCAGCCTATCTTTAATCTCATTGACTTCACAGTGATTGTTGAAGACCGCCGTGATAGAGGTGCTGTCAGTGAGGCTATGGTTAAGCTAGATATAGATGGCGACGTTGTGCACACCGCCGCTGAGGGTAATGGGCCTGTGAATGCGCTTGACCTCGCTTTGCGTAAGGCGCTCATGCCTCGCTATCCTCAAATTGCTGGTTTCCAATTGGCTGATTATAAAGTGCGCATTCTTGACGGCATTAATGGCACCGCTGCAACCACACGTGTACTCATTGATACGCAAAATGGTTCTCAACGCTGGAGCACTGTTGGTGCTGGTACGAATATCATCCATGCAAGTTGGTTGGCGCTTGTTGATAGCGTTGAATATGGCTTGACCGTTGCATTACACAAAGAGCATCAATTGAGTTCAGTAGGTGACTAACCCATCACCAATAATGGATTTTATGGGGTACGCTGTGGGCGTGCCCCTTTGCTTGCCTAGATTTCTCTTCATGAAAGGAAATGCTTCAATATGAAAGCCACAATAGCAATTCTACCTGGCGATGGCATTGGCCCAGAAGTCATGGAACAAGCATTGGCTGTACTTGACAAAGTTGCCGCTCGCTATGGTCATGAATTTGCTTATCAAGAAGCCCTTATCGGTGGCATTGCCATTGATAAAACTGGTGACCCTTTTCCCGCCGAATCGGAACGTGTTTGCGAGCAATCTGATGCCGTGCTTCTGGCAGCGGTTGGCGGCCCCAAATGGTCAGACCCCACCGCATCGGTGCGCCCAGAGCAAGGCTTGCTGCGTATCCGCCAACATTTCGGTCTGTTTGCTAACTTGCGCCCGGTGAAAACTCATCCTGCTCTGGCATCTCATGCGCCCTTGCGCCCTGAACTACTGGAAGGCGTTGATATTTTGTTCGTTCGGGAACTCACGGGCGGGATTTATTTTGGTCAGCGCCAAGAGCAGGGCGATGGGGGTGAAGCCTACGATACAATGCTTTACACCACGCCCGAAGTTGAGCGTGTCGCTCATGTTGCTTTTCGTGCGGCACAAGGCCGCCGCAAGAAACTGACATCGGTTGATAAGGCGAATGTCCTAGCATCTATGCGTTTGTGGCGTCGCACTGTGATGAAAGTGCATGAGGATTATAGCGATGTTGAGCTAGAACATTTGCTTGTAGATGCTTGTACCATGCATTTGTTAACGCGCCCATCCAGCTTTGATGTTGTTTTAGCTGGGAATATGTTTGGCGATATTCTCAGTGATGAGGCATCAGTCTTAGCTGGTTCACTGGGTATGCTTCCAAGTGCATCTCTTGGCAGTGATACCTTTGGTCTTTATGAACCTGTGCATGGTTCTGCGCCAGATATTGCTGGACAAGGTAAAGCCAACCCCATCGCCATGATTCTCAGTGCCGCCATGATGCTCCGTTATAGTTTGCGATTGGAAGAAGAAGCCCGCGCCGTTGAAAGCGCAGTGGAACAAGTGCTAGATGATGGCGCACGCACGGCAGATATAGCGCCGCGTGGAGGCGATTACGTCAGCACCGGAGAATTTGGCCAGGCGGTAATTGCCAAACTGGGGTAAGGAAAAGACTTGGGGCGCATCAGTCGCCCCTTTTTGCCTAATTTTCGCTATTAGATAATTTGCCATGTAAATCGGTTTGGTCGGGAGAGGGCGTTCCATCGCTACTATACTTTTGCGTTCTTAATTCATGTGCTGCTAGTGCCGCCACCCAGAACATCAAGCGCCTGTTCCCCATACTCAGCGATTCCCAACGCATCGCCCGCAATGCACAAAATAGCAATGATATAAAATATTCTCCCCAATACTCCTCGTGATACAAGCACTCCCTTACAATCTCTCGTATAGACCGTATCGCCGATAATGTGTCGGCTAAGTATAAATTATCGGTTGCTTTATCGGTCATTTCTTGCACATGCAATAAGTGGCGTGTTATTGTTCGCGCTTTATCCCAGCCTTCGCCAGGTATGGTAGGGGAGATTAAATCGTTTAACAGGCTTATCTCAAGCGTTGCCCAATCAAATAGTGTGTGTCCATCACGGGTGTGTTCAAAATCAATGAGCGCGGGATTTCCATTGGGGCCAGGAATGATATTGCCTAGATGCAAATCGCCATGTATCGTGC
>DAOTWU010000460.1:0-2948 GCA_034435735.1 Anaerolineae bacterium
CGGTATTCCAGTAATTTTTGATTGGCCTCTTCTACGGTATCATAGCAATCAAGCTCTGTTGTTGGGTCAAAAATGCTTTCATTCGGCCTTGTTACACAATAGAGCAACATACCTTTAGCATTTTGTTCAACTTCCAGCTCTTGGTAATTCCACACTTCTCCATAGTAGTAGGCTGTCATGCTAGCAGAATTTCTCGCTACGACTACCGCTGTAATGCCAACAATGATGAGTAGGATGATGGCGGCAATGATCAAAAACTTTTTACTATTCATTGAAAATCCCTAACCTCTTCTGAGCACTATACACACTTTAATTTATATATAAATTACAATATGACATCTTGGCTTTTATGTCAAGTCAAGTATTATTTCTTCGTTTTCGAAAAATGTAACAAAAAGCCCGCCATAGAGACGGGCACAAGGTTTTGTTTGAAATGTTACCTGTTTTAGTCCACTACTTCATAGTATTTGTGGCCACTGCCTGTATTGAATATCACCACCCGTTCATGAGGTTTAATCCATCCATCCGCCGCTAATTGCTTCACCGCCGCTAGGCATGCCGCCCCCTCTGGCGCGACGAATAGCCCTTCCATAGCGCCGAATTCCATCACAGCCGCTTTGATGTCCTCATCAGGTACAGCGACAGCCGTCCCGCCGCTCTCCCGTAGGGCGCGTAAAATGAGAAAATCACCCACAGCAGCGGGGACGCGCAGACCATCAGCAATGGTCGCTGCATTCTCCCACGGCTCAGCGAACTCCGCCCCCTGTTCAAACGCCCGCACCATTGGCGCACAGCCTGTTGATTGTACGCTGACCATACGCGGGCGCTTAGCGCCAATCCAGCCTAAGGCCTCCATCTCTGCAAAGGCTTTCCACATGCCGACAATGCCCGTGCCTCCGCCCGTGGGGTAGATGATGACATCGGGCAATTCCCAGCCGAACTGCTCGGCAAGTTCGTAGCCCATGGTTTTCTTGCCCTCAACCCGATACGGCTCTTTCAGTGTAGAGACATCGAACCAACGCCCTTGCGCAACACCTTCCCGCACCCGCGCGCCACAGTCAGTAATCAAGCCATCAACGAGCGTTACCTCAGCGCCTAGCGCTAGCATCTCCGCCACAAAGGGGCGTGGCACATCTTGCGGCACAAAAACATAGGCCGGCAGCCCTACATGCGCCGCATAAGCCGACATCGCCCCGCCTGCGTTGCCTGCTGTGGGGATGGCCACTGCTTTGGCGCCCAGTTCTGCCGCCCGTGCTACCGCCATCACCAGCCCGCGCGCCTTGAATGATGTTGTCGGGTTTTGCCCTTCATCCTTAGCGAAGAGCTGCTTCAGCCCTAATTTTTCGCCCAATCGCCGTAGGGGGAGCAATGGCGTCCAGCCCTCGCCCAATGTGATGCGATAGCGCGCATCTTGTACGGGCAAAAGCTCTGCATAGCGCCAAAGCGTTGCCTCTCGGCCATGAATGGTATCGCGGTCAACTTCATTGCGCGCCGCTGCCAAGTCATAACGTGCCAGCAAAGGCTTATGGCAATCCGTGCATAAATTCAGTAATTGATTGTGCTCGTAAGTCGCACCGCAATAACTACATTCAAGGTGTGTCAAATAGCTTTTCATCAGTAAAAACCTAATCTCATAAAAAAACACGCCATTTGATTGTATCACGTGCCCTTGATCAAAAGGCTTAAGCGGTCTCGATGGTCTAAAAATAAAACCGCCACCTGAATGAAGATGGCGGTTCGTGTCTGAAAATGGATGCTACTGTGCGATGGGAAAAGCTATGCGCAGTCCTGGCAGGTTTTAATGCCCAGCAAGCGGTAGAGCGGGCAAAAACCAACCAGACCTGTGACCACTAAGATGGCGCCAACAATGGCCAGCCACCATAATGTGCTGAAGGATGTCAGGGCAACAACCAGTAGAACAATGCCCAATACTAAACGGATGATGCGATCGATATTGCCTTCATTACGCGCCAACATGTGACGTTTCCTTTCTCGACAAAACTACGGTCGAACAATCGGTTTTTAGGGCTGCCCTTGTTCATCCTTTAGATGTCTACACTGTCAAAAGGTTACATCGTCGCCTAATTTTCGTCGAAGGTAATCGCACCTTCTTCGCGCGGTTGCCCCAGATATTGGCGTTCTTGCTCCACAATTTCCGGGTCTAGCTTCACATAGAGTGGGGCGGGTTGGCGCAAAGCCTGCCCTGCGGGTAATTGGCTGGCTTCCCAACGCCCAATGGCTTTACTGCCATCATAGAACAGCACGTTATGCGCTCTGGTTTCTTCTTGCACATCACGAATGACCAAATCACCGAAAATCTGGCCGTCATAGCCCAGATATTCATGCACCTTTTGCGAGCTAAATGGTAAGAAGGGCGCAAGTAGTGTCTTCAAGTTGTCGATCACCCGCAAAATCGTGTAGACAGAGCGCGCGGCGTCGGTGGGGTCGTTCTTAATTGTTTTCCATGGCTCACGCCTATCCAGATAAGCGTTAGCCTCACGCACCAGCGCCATCGCCTCTTGTAGGGCATCGCGCAGCTTCACCTTTTCCAATAGCGCGCCTACAGTCTCAAAGCCGCCTTCAACACGCTCGATAATGGCGCGGTCGGCATCATTCAGTTCGTCATATTCTGGCACGCGTCCATCAAAGCGCTTATAGGCAAAGCCCAGCATACGGTTGACTAAGTTGCCCCAAGCCGCCACTAGCTCGTTATTCACTCGCGCCAAGAAGCCCTCCCATGAGAAGTCGCTGTCTTGTGTTTCGGGGAAGGTGATGGCGGTATAGTAGCGCACGGCGTCGGGTTGGTAGCGCTCTAAAATATCGGGTAGCCAAATCGCCCAGTTACGGCTTTTGCTGAACTGCTTGCCCTCGATATTCATGAATTCATTGGCGGGCACATCGTAGGGCAATTGTAACGGGGTGTCGTCGCCTTCGTTGTAAATGCCATT
>DAOTWU010000461.1:0-1509 GCA_034435735.1 Anaerolineae bacterium
AATAACAGAACTAGCGCAAAAATACCTGTCCAGAAATTGAGATTATCAAACCAATCGCGCCAGGTTGAGAATATGCCCAAGTTAAAGCGGAACACCCGCCCCCATAGACGTGAGAGGAAACTGGGATGAGATGTGGTAGCAACTTGCCCGCTTCCCAAGCGGATATACACCAGCAAAGCTATCATCACAATGGCCATCATCACAATTGACATGGCCGAGCCTAATGGCATGTTCCCCGTACCGCGGAATTGGCGCTGAATGAGATTGCCTATCATCAGGCCGCGCGTACCACCGAGCAGGTCCGGCGTGATAAACGCGCCCACTGCGGGAATGAACACCAGTGCACAGCCAGCAAAAACGCCGGGCAACGTCATGGGGAAAACAACACGCCAGAATGTGCGCCAATCGTTTGCGCCAAGGTCATGGGCAGCATCGACAAAACGAAAGTCAAACCGCTCTACAGAGGCATAAATGGGGAGCACCATGAAAGGCAAAAAACCATAAACCAAGCCCAGCAAAACCGCAAACTCGGTGTTCAATAGCTGCAACGGCTCTTGAATCAGCCCCCAATTCAGCAGCACCTCGTTAATCACGCCCTCTTTACCGAGCAAAACACGCCAGGCATAGGTGCGCACGAGGAAATTAGTCCAGAAGGGTAAAATCACCAGAAACAGGCTGACATTGCGCACCCATTGAAGGCGGCGGGTGCTGATGAAAAAGGCCAGCGGGTAACCAGCAATGAGGCAAATCACAGTTGTTAAAAATGATAGCCATAGCGACCGCACCAGAACGGGCGAAAAAACATTAAATGTGCGGTCATAGTGCTCCAGTGTGAGCGGCAAAACGCCCTGCCCGCCCTGCCCGCGCGTCAAGAAGCTAACGCCGAGCACAATAAGCAAGGGCAAAATGAAAAAGGCCGCCAGCCAGAAAATAGCGGGAAACGCGAGGAGAAAGTGACCAGAGAAACGATTGCGAAGCGGCGTCATAGGCGTAACATCATTCTATCAACAAGCGCTATAGGATTGTCCAATAATATAAATCGTATGCGATGTTTGGGCAAATATTGCGGGATATTTTTAAGAATATACCCACATTTACCAAAAGATAGTGCAATATATCGTTTAACTTGATTTTAAGATTTCCCCAACCTGTTGCCGATTATTGTGCGGCGGTTTATACTCTTTTCGCTTCGAAATAAAAAGGGTGGATTAAGGGAACTCTCAATATGAAAATTTCAACCTTCATCAAACGCCGTACAGGATGGCTGACGGCTATTTTATTATCGCTATTGACCGTTATATCTATTGCCCCCGCCGGCGCGCAAACCAATATTATTATCAATGAGTTTGCGCCTAAAGGCTCAGAATGGGTGGAACTTTACAATCCAACCGGGGCGGCAATAGATATAAGTGGCTGGTATGTAGATGATGCCAATTGTGGCAGCGGTACTTCTACAATACCCGCAACTACGACAATCCCCGCCGGTGGGTATTTCGTCATCAATTCAGG
>DAOTWU010000462.1:0-6349 GCA_034435735.1 Anaerolineae bacterium
GATTGAGGCCAGCGGATTAGCTGGCCTTTTGTTTTAACTATTGCGCAACTGGCGCAGCATCATCACCATTTCATCGACAACGAGGTCAAACAGCTCTTTCATACGATCATCATCAATGGTGTATGGCCCGCCAAAACTGCCATCGCCCAGCACATCGCGCACATTCTCGGCTTCCATGAACACCTCATGCGGCACTTCTTCTTTGCCATCTACAGGCGTGGGCACAACACGGGTGAAGGGGAAATTTTCGCCCCAATTGGCATGGAGCAAACGCAAACCGTATTTTTTCTCAAAAGCCCCAACCGAAGGGCTACGCCACCAGTTATACCAGACAAAACTCACATCGCCAGAGAAGTGCAGTTCTTTTAATGCTTCCGGCATATAGTTGCCACCATGCCCATTACAAATGAAGAAGCGGGCGAAACCATGCGTCATCAAGCTATGCACAATCTCGATGAGAACCGCGTCAAATGTCTCCTGTGTCAGGCTAATAGTTCCGGGATAATCTAAAAAGTGGCGGCTCAAGCCAAAGTTCAGCGGCGGCGCAATGAGCACGCCCTCACGGCGGGCGGCGGCGTTCGCCAAATGCGAGGGGATAAGTACGTCGGTCAATAGGCTGAGATAAGCATGCTGCTCGGTCGCGCCTGTAACCAAAATAATGCGGTTATCTGTCTCCAGATACCGCTGCACATCCATCCAGTTCATGTCTTGTAACTGCATGATTCTAGCTATCCCGAAATTTGATAACAGCGGTTGCTTAAGGGCGAGACGCACGGCGGGCGATATTTCTCGCTTCGCGCGTGCCGATGCTCTCTAGGGCGCGAATGGCCGCAATGTATAACCCACGCATGTGGCTATGAACCCGTCCGAAACGGTCGCCTTGATATTTATTATTATAAGCATCAATCACTTGCGCCAGTGCATCTACCGCGCGCGGGTCACGTAAATCGCCGAGCGCTTCCGCAGCGGCGGTATTCACGGTCACGTCATGATGTTCTAGCATCGCTGTAATCAAGGCAGGTACAGCCTGTTTATCGCCAATTAATCCCAAAGCGCGGGCAGCAGCGGCACTTACTTCTGGCGGGCGGCGGTCGAGCGCTTCAATCAGTGCTGGAACGGCAGCCGGATGGCCGATTTGCCCCAGCTTATCAGCGGCGATCTTGCTCATTTCACGGTCGCCTTCAACCAGAATGGTTAACCACTTTTCTAGGCGCTGGCGTTCTAAGGGCGATAGCGACGATAACGATGACATAAAGATTGCTCTCCCCAAAAACATGTTACCTGCAATGACTTGCAATCATTTAGGATATTAGTTCATACATTCATTGTAGCAGAAAACTGATTTTATGTGACAGTTTGTTAAGGTCACCCACCCCAAAAAACATTTGTATTCACAAACATTCACCTATTCTCTATTCGGGTAAACTATCCGTATCTTGGTATCATCGCCCGTTTTTGACGCTACACTATAGGCGGAGTAATGTCATCCACTGGCCAAAAGGAGCATCATTATTATGAGTACACCAGCACTCAATGAAGCGGAGATTTTAGAGCGTTTAGAATCGCTCGATGGTTGGCAACGACAAGGAGACACCATCACCAAGACCTTCAAAACCAAAACCTATTTAGACGGCATCGCCCTCGCTTCGGCCATTGGTGTCATAGCAGAAGGCTTTGACCATCATCCCGATATGTATATCGGCTGGCGCAAGGTTACGGTTACCTTCACCACCCATGACGCGGGTAACAAACTCTCCCACAAAGATTTTGACGCTGCTGCCGCTATTGACGCCTTGCCATTTCCTACTGAATAAGTGCGCCATATCGCGGGGGCAGGCGTTGGCTTGCCCCATGTGATACAGGCGCCCGAAAAGCGAAATTCCCCCGCCACTGAAAACACATGTGCCATGAATGTGTTATACTTTCTTTGTAGAACAAACAATCGCTTAACCTCCGTCCCGCCGAGTGTGAACGGACCGATTGTTAGGAGACGGATATATGCCTTTTATTGAAGCACCAACGACTTTTTATATGGGGCGTATTTTTGACCCCAACACGAAACAATTAGATACTAGTGACGTGGTGTATTATGACTCGCGCGATTTAACCACTCATGCGGTCGTTGTAGGCATGACTGGCAGCGGTAAAACCGGCCTATGCATTACCCTACTAGAAGAAGCGATATTGGATAATGTGCCCGCGATTGTCATTGACCCGAAGGGCGACATCACCAATTTGCTGTTACAATTCCCAGATTTGCGCCCGCAGGACTTTCGCCCGTGGATTCATGAAGATGACGCACTACGGGCGGGAATGGACCCTGATTCTTTCGCCGCTGATGTAGCGCAACGCTGGCGCGACGGGCTAGCAAGCTGGGGCATTTCGCCGACGCGCATCCGCTGGCTCAATCAGGCCGCACAATATAGCATCTTCACACCTGGTTCTGATGCTGGCCTGCCGATTAGCATCCTCTCTTCATTAAAAGCGCCGCGCCAAGGTTGGGCCGGTAACGAGGAGATGCTGCGGGAGAAGATTAACGGCATTGTCACGGCATTGCTGGCGCTGGCGGGCATCACTGCCCAACCCGTCAAAGATAAAGAGCATGTGCTCATGGCCAATATCTTTGAGTGGAATTGGAGCCAGGGCATTGACCTAACACTAGAGGACATCATCCTTCAAGTGCAAAAACCGCCCTTTGATAAGCTCGGCGTGTTCCCCATTGATAAATATATGAGCGAGAAGGCGCGTTTTAAGCTGGCGATGGAGCTGAATAACGTCATCGCTGCGCCTTCATTCCAATCGTGGATACAAGGGCAACCGATGGACATCCAGAGCTTGCTCTACCAGCCCAACGGTCGCCCGCGCGTGTCTATTTTCTATACCGCGCACTTGAACGAGAGCGAGCGCCAATTCATCACTACGCTACTTTTGGAAAACATGCTCTCGTGGATGCGCACCCAAAGCGGCACAACAAGCCTGCGCGCTATCCTTTATATAGATGAACTATTTGGCTACTTCCCGCCCTATCCGAAAAATCCGCCGACAAAAGAGCCGCTGATGCGCCTGCTGAAGCAAGCGCGCGCCTATGGTGTGGGGCTGGTTTTGGCCACGCAGAACCCCGGTGACCTGGACTATAAAGGCCTGACAAACGCCGGCACGTGGTTCATTGGGCGCTTGCAGTCAGAGAATGACCGCCGCAAGGTGATGGCAGGGCTGCAATCGCTGGCCAGCGCCGATGAAAATCTTGATTTAGGCGATGTCGAGCAACTCATCGCCGATATTGCGCCGCGTGTCTTCTTGATGCGCAACATCCACGATAGTGGCGGCCCGATAATGGTGCATACGCGCTGGGCGATGAGCTACCTCAGCGGCCCGCTCACCCGTGACCAAATCCGCTATTTGATGGCGGAGCAACGACAGGCGCTGATGGCACAGCTACAACAATCAGGCTACTTTGGCCAGCAGCAACCGGGATTACAGCGCCCGCTGCCACCGGGCTATGGCGCAACCGCGCAAGGCGCGCCACCTATGCCGCCTAATATGCCGCCCGCGCCACCGGAGTTACCGCCCGCCCCGCCGGAATTGCCCGGCATGTCGCAGCCTATGCCGCCGCAAACAGGCGCTTACGGCTCACAGGGCTATACGCCAGAGATGCCGCCCGTACCGGGGCAGTTCGGCGCACAATCCGCGCCGCCACAAGCCACCCAACCCACTTCCCCCATTCCTAGCCAAAGCGGCATGGGAGAAATTGCACCCGGCGTGCCTGCACCGCCTAATTTTTCGACACGGCAGCCCCCCATTTCTGCATCAACAGAGCAATACTTCTTCCCGGCGAATATCACCCACCAGCAAGCGCTCATGCACTGGCAGCAGCAAAGCGGCTATGCGGCACAGCAGGTCGGTATTCCCATTATTGCCTATGTGCCAGCACTGTTTGCACAGGTGGCCGTGCGCTACCAAGACCGCAAAGCGAACATCTACACTGACCGCACCTATGCCTTCCTCGTGCCAGATGTTCAACGGGCTGGCCTCATCCATTGGGAAGATTATCAGGTTGCGCCAGTAGATACGCGCCAACTCACAACTGAGCCAATTGGCCAATCGCTGTTTGGGGATTTACCGCCGGGCTTAGCAGATGCAACCCGCATGAAGCAACTCCAGCGCGAACTAGTCGATATGATTTACAACACGGCGCGGTTGGTTTTGCCCTATCATGCCAAGTTCAAAATTTATGGCTCGCCAGATAGCGACCCCAGCGAATTTCAGGCGCAGGTTTACCAGCTAGCCCGTGAAGCGCGCGACGCAGAGATTGATAAGCTCTCTGAAAAATATGGCGCGATGATGGATAAGCTGGAAGAGAAACTGCGCCGTAAACAACGCGAACTTGAAGCAGAGCAAAAAGAAATCCGCGACCGCAAGCGCGAGGAACTCTTCACCGCTGGCGAGGCGGTCTTCAGCCTGTTCAAAGGGCGCACGAACTACACTCTATCGCGTATGAGCCGCGCCACCCGCTATAAACGACAAACACAGGAAGACCTGCAAGAGAGCTATGAGGTCATCGAAGAGATTGAACAAGATATGTATGACCTTGAGCAAGAATACGAGCAGAAGTTACAAGAGGTCAACGACCGTTGGGGACAAATCGCCAATCAGATTGAAGAATATGTCGTCACGCCGTATAAGAAGGATATTCACATTGAGATATATGGCATTGGCTGGGTGCCCAACTGGTATCTCACCGTCAACGGCCAACCGATTTTTATCTCGGCCTTCACCCAATAACAATCAGCCCCCGATTACGGGGGCTTTTTGATACGCGCTAAATTATTGGCAACTAGTGGGGAACGGCGCTTCTGGGTCAGGCGCGGTGGGCGTGATATTCACCGTCGCTTCGGGTAGGCTGAGTTGGAACAGTTCGACAATGACTTGCTCCGCCTGTTGTTGCGCCGCTTCAAGAATACCCTCGTTCAGCGCGCTATTGCGGAACTGCTGGACGGCGAAACGGCGCGCACCCGCATCAAGCTCTGGTGCGGGCGCGGCAAAAAGACCCGTAGAGCGCTCTACAATATAAGACTGACTTTCATTGAGGAAGCAATCAAATAGCGTCGGCGGTGGCAAAACTACATCAATCACGTTGCCATTGACGCGCACATCTTCCGCATCTAGCTGGCTCAAATCTACGCCAGCCACCACATGGCCAACCGCCACCAATACCAGACTATCGCCATATAGTCCAGCGAGGATGGGCGGCAATTCGCGCTCGCTGGTGATGATGCTGGAGTAGTTATAGCGTGTGGTGGTGAGCTGGGAAAGCGCCTGAATGCGCTCCAACACAACAGTACCTGTTACATCATAAGTAGGGTTAAAAATTTGTGATATGCCTTGTGATATGGGGTTGTTGGTAACCAGAATGACCATACCAGCCCCCAACAGAAAAACTAACACCCAAGCTATATTTCGAAAAATGAATTTAATGGGTCTGAGTAAAATACCCATAGGCTGCCCTTCTTCCTCCTGACCACGTTTGCGTTTAGGTCTCTCTTCAGTCATAGTTTCCACTTATCAATAGCTTCTAAGTCAATAAAAGACAGCTTTCATTATAACTTGATAAACAGTAGATAAACAAAAAGACATGGCTTCTTATTTGTGGCGGGATTTTTACAGGAATTTACGTTTTTAAGCTGCGTTCATAGTAGCTAATTTTTTCAAACTGGGCTAAAGTATCTACGTATAAAGCATTTACCTGTATGTTTTTCACTTCACCTAGTTAACAATAATGCTAATTTCCAGAAGGCTATATCTATGATACGCAAACCACATCTTCTTTTGCTCGCCCTTTGCTTGTTACTCATGCCATCACTCTCTATGGCACAAGGTGGCGGCGAGCTAGCAGCCACGCTGGAAGTGCTGGCGCCGGGCGTAGAAGTCCAGCGCGTCAACACCGTAAACTGGATAGCGGTCAATGTCGAGGCCATTGTCGGCGTTGGCGATACCATCCGCACCAATGATACGGGGCGCGCTCGTATCACATTCTTCGCCGATGGTGTCGAGACCGAGTTACTACCTAATACGGAATATCGCATTGAACAGTTTCAAGGTTCAGAAGAATCGTTCAATATCTCAGTAGAAGTGGTCATTGGCCAAACGGTGCAACGCCTGAGCCGTTTATTAGACGCCAACTCGTCTTATGATGTGAGCACACCAGGCATGGCGCTGGCTGCGCGCGGCACAGAATTCGCCGTCCGTGTAGAACCAACGGGGCGCTCTGCAATGCTGGTCTCTGAAGGCACAGTCAACGCGGCCAACGAAAGCGGCGAGGCCGATGTACCACCAGAGTATGGCATCCGCG
>DAOTWU010000463.1:0-3078 GCA_034435735.1 Anaerolineae bacterium
GCTACACCGCTAGCCCATTGCGCCAGTGAATTTTTGAAAAGTTGTGGGTCAATTGTCATGCTTCGCCTCATGTTCCTGTATTTGCTCTAAAATGCGCACGAGTTCCCCATAAGGTTGCGCGCCTACGACTAAATACTTGTTCACGAATAGCAGGGCTGGCACACCTGTAATGCCATATGCTCTGGCCTGAGCAATATCTGCATCGACTTCTGCTTCGTATTTGGGGTTTTCAAGCGCTGCTGTAAACTGTTCACCATCCAGTCCAACGTGTTCAGCTACATCTTGTATAACTGTTAACTGGCTGATGTCTTGGCCTGCTTGCCAATATGCGCGCAACATAGCCTGATTATATACATACCCTTTGCCTTGTTCGGCGGCATATTTAGCCCCAATCATGGCCGGGCGGCTATCTATCCCAAATGGCCCTGGATTGATATTTAGTCCAAAATGCTCCCGTGCCACTGCTTCCAAACGCGGTCTTTGGGATTCAATATAGGTGCGGTAGTCGTCTGAGATTGGTGGCGAACCCTTAGGCCGCAGCTCAAATGCATGCCAGGTTACTTGTACACCATGCGATGTTTTTAAGCGCTCCAAACTGGAGTCAACCAAATAACACCATGGTCACACAAAATCTGACCAAACATCAATCTGAACCATATTCACATTCCATTTTCGACTGTTGCTCATTGTCGTAGAATTTTAACACACCTCCATTTCACTCGTATAGCCATTACTGGCGCGTTTGCCCCCTTAGCGGTATTTATAAGTTTCATAAATAAACAAAGGTGAAGAAAATGACTGTTTCAACTTTTCAATTACGTATCTCTGATGATGAGTATCGCCAGCGTTGTAAACACCTTCTCCAACATTTAGCTGAAAATAACCTGAATGGCCTCGTTCTCTTTGATGCCGATTATATTCTTTATTACACAGGTTTCGCATTCATTCCGACAGAGCGCCCCATGGCTTTTGTGATGAATGGTCAAGGCGAACGGGCGCTTTTCGTTCCCCGCCTAGAGCTTGAACACGCACAGGCTAACGCTCTTATTGACCATGTTTCACACTATACCGAATACCCTGATAAACCCCATCCCATGCAAGTATTGAGCGATTTATTGCGGGAGATGGGGCTGGCTGGGCGCATTGCTGCTGATGAAAATGGCTACCCACCTGTGTTTGGTTATCAGGGACCGCCCTTAACAGAATTGGGTGATTACCAAACGGTATCTATTCGACCTTTTGTTGAGGCGCAAATGGCGATTAAGTCTCCTGCTGAAATAGCCTTACTTCAAGAGAGTGTTCGCTGGGGTAATCTTGCTCATATGTTGTTGCAACGCTATACCGTTGTCGGGGCTACTGAAACCGCTGTTTCCCGTCGTGCCAGTGATGAAGCGACACTCGCTATGCACGATGCTATTGGTCCGGTATATCGTGGGCAAAATCGCCATCTCAGCGGGGCAATTGCTGGTTATCGTGGACAAATAGGGCGCAATGCGGCTATTCCACATGCTTTGGCCAACAACATCACCTTTCAGCCTGGTGATGTGCTCGTCACTGGTGCGAGTGCCGATGTTTGGGGCTATGTTTCTGAGTTAGAGCGCACCATGATTATGGGAACGCCCACCGATGAGCAGCGCCGTTTTTTTGACCACATGCTCGCCTTACAAGATTTAGCACTCGCCGCCATTGAACCGGGCAAGCCTTGCTCTGCCGTTGATCGAGAAGTTCGCGCCTATTTTCAGAAGCACGATTTAACCGCATATTGGCGCCATCATACCGGTCATACTATCGGGCTGCGCTATCATGAAGGCCCATTTCTCGATATAGGCGATGAAACCATTATTCAGCCAGGGATGGTTTTTACAGTTGAGCCGGGGCTTTATGTTCCTCACTTAGGAGGCTTTCGCCATTCTGATACTGCCGTAGTGACCGAAGATGGAGTGCTTGTGATGACTTACTACCCGCGCGATTTAGACAGTTTGACCTTGCCAGTTTAAGACTGTATGTCTTATTACACTATAGCGCTTGACGCATATCTACATCCTCAATATACTGCTTTTGTTTAGTACACCCAGAAGTCATCGGGCAGTCTGCACAAAATATGTGGCGCTGCTTTTGTTCATTAGAGGAAGGTGCATTGATGCCAACAGTAAATGATTTTGTTTTCCGTGAACCTGCAGAAAAATCCCGTGAAATTGCCCGCCGTGATATGCAATCGATTTCTCCCTCCTATACCCGCTCTTATGGTTTCACTGTCAGCCATGGGCGCGGTGCTAAAGTTTGGGATGTGGATGGCAACAGCTATATTGATTTTGCTTCCGGTATAGCCGTGCTCTCTACCGGCTACAGCCATCCCCGCATTGTGAAGGCCATTCAGGAACAGGCCGAAAAATATATTCATATTGGTGGTACAGATTTCTTCTCCCCAGAGCCTGTTGAATTGGCCGAAAAGCTGCAACGCCTTACCCCTATTAAAGGCGCGCAGCCGCAAGACAAACGTGTCTACTTTGGTAATTCTGGTGCTGAAGCTGTAGAGTCTGCGCTGAAACTCGCCCGCTATGCCACTGGCCGCCCGTATGTCATTGGCTTCTATGGCGCGTTTCATGGGCGCACCATGGGCGCGCTCTCTGTGACGGCTAGCAAGGCTATCCAACGCGCTAATTACCCCTATATTCCCGGTGGGGTGGAGCATGTCCATTATCCCAATCGCCAGCAACCCAGCCCCTTCGGTGATCCAATCACCTACATCAAGGATGTCATCCTCAAGAAGAAAATGCCTGCTGACGAAGTTGCGGCCATCATTGTTGAACCCATTCAGGGCGAAGGTGGCTACATTGTCCCGCCGGATGATTTCCTGCCGCGTCTCCGCGAATTGTGTGATAAATATGGCATCTTGCTGATTGTTGATGAAATTCAATCAGGTGTTGGTCGCACTGGTAAATGGTTAGCTGTAGAGCACTTTGGCGTTGAACCGGATATTGTCTGTTTAGCCAAAGGGCTTGGTTCTGGTTTGCCAATTGGCGCTATCGTCGCTCATGTTGACGTTATGGGGAAATGGGTGCCCGGCGCACATGCTAG
>DAOTWU010000464.1:0-3656 GCA_034435735.1 Anaerolineae bacterium
CACAAATACACCAATAGTCATACCCACCAATACAACCGCGCCCATTGCCACAGTACAAGCGTCAAATACACCTATTCAACCATTACCAACCACGACGACGCTTTTACCAACGATGTCCCCCACCGAAACAGTTATACTTATTCCATCAACAGCCACGACAATACCGCCAACGGCAACGCCCATTTCGGTTATACCGAGTCCAATGCCCACTAAAGTAGCTGCTCAACCAACAGCTGCGCCCATTCTCCCAACACAAACGCCATTAAATAACAGTGCAAGCCCAGCGTCGTTGTTGATGCGTTTCTTGTCATTTTTACTACAATTGCTGTTTAGCCCAGAACCAACAGATACAACGGCTTTACCACCAGCTATACCCACATTAACACTGCCATCAGCTCCCATCCCAACGCTAACATTGCCCCCACCCCCGATGCCAACTTTGACGCTTCCTCCAACAGCAACAATCGCACCTATACCAATAACGCCGCCAATTGTTGTAGAACCAGACATACGGCTGATTTATAGCCCACAATCATTTACGCTATTGAACGTCTCAGGGGAGGTTCTTGATTTGCGTTCGTTGTCATTTAGCAATGGATTTGCCACGATGCAATCAGAAGTATGGAACATACCCGATTTAACGCGCCCTCTATCTGGCTTCCCCAATCAGGATTGTTTACAAGTATGGGGTGTAAATGAACCATTTCAGGTTAAGCCGTCGGATTGCCGCTTCCGCCATGCTTGGGTGACAGTTGGCGAGAGTGAGATATTTTGGCGCGGAACAGAAACATTCTGGGTGAGCAGAATGGGAACTGTTGTGGGGGTTTGCGATACACAATTGGGCGTTTGCGATATTAACTTAACTGGCGGCCCAACAACCACCATCCCAACGACAAGCCCCAATCTACCCGCTAGCGTTGGGGGTAATATTGACCTACGCCTGATTTACGATGAACGCAGTTTTTCGCTCATCAACGTATCAGGCTTTCCCATCGATTTAACACCTTTAAGCTTCGAAAGCAGGGATGGGATATTGGCGGCAACACGTTGGGATAATGGCTTTTTGACCGCCCCGCTTAATGCCTTCCCAACGGGCGATTGCTTGCAAGTATGGAGCGTTTTCGAAAGCACCATAATCAACAAGCCCGATGCATGTAACTTCCGTCATTCTTGGATAGCTGTCGGAGATGCGCAATTGTTCTGGAGGGCGGATGATGTTTTCAGAGTGATTTATGCAGGCCAAGTCATCGCAACATGTAGCGTACCTATAGGGTTATGCGATGTTGCTATTCCTTAAGAAATCTACCTTAAGGATTAATGGTAGCTAAATACTGTTAGAATAAAGTCAGTGATAAGGTTAAATTGTGTTATAGAGGTAAACATGACAGTCACTGTACTCATTGTAGAAGATAGTCCAACACAAGCACAATCACTGGCTAGCAAACTGCAAGAACACCAAATTGAGGTGCTAATTGCAAAAGATGGTAATGAAGGCTTGCGTTTAGCTGTAGAACACACACCTGATGCTATTGTCCTCGATGTGAACATGCCAAAGATGGACGGGTATCAGGTGTGTCGTCGCTTAAAGCGCAACGCTATGACCGCGGATATTCCCGTTTTCATGTTAACCGCAGCAGATGACCCTGATAACACGATGAAAGGCTTTGAGGTAGGTGCTGAGGATTTCATTCCCAAAGATATTTACGCCACTTCTCATCTGCTCGAAAACTTGCGATCATTGAATCTTTTGCCATCTCAAGCGGCAGATGTATGACCAATTGCTTGACAGATGATAATTGTGTGGTATTTTTAGCGCCATGATGAATTTAGCTGCTATTCGTACCCGCCGTATCCGTCGTCGCCGTACCTCTATGAGGTTCGGGCGTTTTGGCATGGCTGGAGATTAAGAACAGCAGCAGGTTAAGCGCACGAACCTCGGAAAATTTCCGAGGTTTTTTCATTTAACAGCACATCATTACGGGAGAATTGTTGATGGCAAAGCAAAAACCCAACGTTAAAAAAGTTGTTCTGGCGTATAGCGGGGGGCTAGACACATCGGTTATTGTGCCTTGGCTACGCAACAACTATGGCAATTGTGAGGTTATTTGCTTCACAGCAGACTTGGGACAAGAGGAAGAACTAGATGGGCTTGAAGAAAAAGCTATTCAGTCTGGCGCTTCTAAACTTTATATACGGGATTTACGTGAGGAATTTTTACGGGATTTTGTCTTCCCCACTATGCAAGCAGGCGCAGTCTATGAGCGTGAATATCTATTGGGCACATCATTCGCACGCCCGCTCATTGCTAAGCATCTTGTAGAAATCGCAGAGATAGAAGGGGCCGACGCCATTGCTCATGGGTGCACAGGCAAGGGCAATGACCAAGTACGCTTTGAATTAACCGTGATGGCGCTAAACCCCAAACTACAAGTAATTGCACCTTGGCGTGAATGGGATATTCGCAGCCGTGAGGATGCCTTAGCCTATGCTGCTGAGTTTAATGTGCCCGTTGCACAAACCGAACGTGACATTTACAGTCGTGACCGCAACATCTTCCATTTGAGCCACGAAGGTGGCCTTTTGGAAAATCCGTGGAACGAGCCTGAGCCGTCGATGTACAAGCTGTCGGTTAATCCAGAAGATGCCCCAGATGAACCTGTTTATATCACAATTGGGTTTGAACAAGGTGTACCAGTCAGCATTGATGGCGAGCGGCTTGGGCCAGTAGAGCTATTTATCCGTTTGAATAAGCTGGCGGGTGAACATGGTGTCGGGCGGATTGATATTGTAGAAAATCGCCTTGTCGGCATGAAGAGCCGCGGCGTATATGAAACCCCCGCTGGCACTGTCATTCGTCGTGCACATCAAGCCCTCGAAAGTATTTGCCTCGATAAACATACAATGCACTTCAAAGACACAATCGCCGTTAAGTATGCCGAACTGGTCTATAACGGCCTATGGTATACCCAGCTACGGGAAGCGATGGATGCCTTCGTGCAAGTGACACAACGCAATGTCACCGGTGAGGTGCGGCTGAAGCTATATAAAGGCAATATCATCGTTGCTGGACGGCGCAGCCCTTATAGCTTATATCGTGAAGACTACGCATCATTTGGTGAAGAAGACGTTTATAACCAGCAAGATGCAGAAGGATTCATCCATTTATTCGGTTTACCACTGAAGGTTGAGGCTTTGCTCGCTATTGAAGGCGGTGGCAAAAGCCGTTATCGCGCACCAGATTACAGCAAATTCAAACGGGATTAGTTTTCTACATCTTTTGGGGTATCGGATTTTCTGATGCCCCTTTTCGATTGGCTTAAATGAGGGAGGCTATATGACTTTATGGGGCGGGCGTTTTAGCCAACCAACTGATGAAGATTTGCGGGCACTCAATGACAGTTTGCCGTTTGATAAACGCATGTATGCGCAAGATATTCGCGGCAGTATGGCTTATGCACAAGCTATTGCTGATGCAGGCGTGATTACTCAAGAGGAAGCAGAAACCATTATTAAAGGCCTAGAGCAGGTACTCTATGAATTTGATAATGGGGCGTTTGTTTTCACGGATAGCGACGAAGATATTCACACCGCCGTCGAAAGACGCTTGACGGAAATTGTGGGCGATGTGGGCGGTAAGTTGCACACTGGACGCAGCC
>DAOTWU010000465.1:0-7748 GCA_034435735.1 Anaerolineae bacterium
GCCTGTGTTTTTCCAACAACTGGGGCATAATGAGACCAGTTCTCATCAATAGGATAAAGGATGAGTTCGGTTTCTGCCCCTTTCGGCGCTACAGCAATCCAACGCATTTTTGCGCCAGGATACATTTCAGTATCTGTCCGTAGCTCAAAACCTAGTGTATCGACATAAAACTTTTTAGCGCGGTCTTGGTCTTCAACAAAAAGCGAAACTGTCCCAACACGTTGAATCATCATGCCCTCCTCATTGGCAATATTGAGTTGACATGCCCATTATAGAACATATTTTCTAAATCGCAACAGCAGAACACATTTTCTAATCAAATTCCAATGTTGTGTTCTAACGATCTTCGCGGCGGCGCGGCACATTAGGCGGGCGGCCAGACAAATTACTAGGGCGATTGCTAGAACGGCCAGCACCACCATCACGGCCATAGGGGCTGGGACGGGGCATATTATCCGATTGGCGACGTGATGGGACATTGGGCGGGCGGTCACCAGCAGGCGCTGACGGAGTATGTGGCTGTGGGGGTGTGGGTTGGTAGCTAGGGGGAGGAGGAGCAGATGCAGTTTGTGGCGCTGCGCCCGACATTTTTTGGTGATAAACCTGCATATACTTACTGAACTCTTCACGACGGCTACGCTCTTCAGCTTCGGCGATTTTTCGCTGAGCGCGGGCTTGGCGGCGCAAAATTTCGCTTTGCACCTCATGAGGATTGGCCACAGCATAAAACACTTTATGCTCATCTGCGCCAATCAAAGAGATACGCACATCGCCATAGTTGAATAAACTACGCCAAAAGCCCTCTTTATCATAGCCCACATTATCCACCCGCGAGAGGAGAATACGGTCATCTTCATTGCGTAGCCACAGCGGGCGCTTGTGAATAATGGTGATGGTATCATCAGAAACAATGTAAAGGTCGTTGCGCCAATCCCAATCGGCAATATAAAACCAGATTGCCGAAAGGATAAAGCCACCGATGCCCATTACTGAGATGATGCCATAAGCTGAGAGTGACGGAATCAATGCTGGCAAGAAAATAGCCGCTATCATGAGCAACATAAAGAGAAGTGGGGCGGCAATTTGTCGAAACCATAAAGCATAATGTTTACGATAGACCACATCGCCATCGGGCGTCACATAACGCATAGGCGCGGGGAAGCGAAAACCGCCTTTTGTGGGGCGTGGTGCATCATCAGGTTGTGGAGGTGGCGCGGGCGCATCATCAAAACCAAGAGCACGGTCAATTTCGGCGCTAATGCGGTTAAGCTCATGCTGCTCATGTTGTTGTTCATGTCGGGCGCGGTCTTCAATAATGAGGTCTTGCACGCCTTCGGGGTTAGGTATCATAGGGAGCACCATGTTCCCCGCCTCCCCTGCTGTTTTTATCTCGATTGTTCCATAGTTAAACAGGCGGGCAAAAAGGTCATAATCTGGCACAATGGTATTGGTCTCTTGAATGCTATCCAGCGTAATAACGGCGCGGCTCTCTTTGAAAGAGAGGATTTGATGCTCAACGCGCATTAAACGTTGGTCAGTGATGATGACCGTATCGTTCCGCCATTCAATATATTGGTAAAGCGCATACAAGCCGGGGAAAATTATCGCCACACCCAGCAGTGCTGTTTTCAGCAAACCGTTCTCGATACTTAAGGCAATAATCACCAATATAACCAGCACGATGATGGCAAACCAAGCATAGCGCACCCAAGCCCACCAATGGCGGCGAGTTACCAGCAAAATGCGCTCAGTTTCCCGTTGGCCACGAAAAGCACGCTCTCCAGAAGCAGTGCGACGATTGACAGGCGGCAAACCAAGATAAGGGCGCAACTCTGGATGGTGATCAATGATTGTCAATAAGCGTTGGCGGTCTACCAGCAATAGCGTTACTGGGCTGATGGCACGCAGAGAGACCGTTTCTGTGCGAGGGCGTAATAAGGCATCTTCGTTCACATATTGATTAGTAGATATTGCCCCAACCTGCCGCTCTAGGCCATCCGGCCCAGTTTGGGTGAGGACAGCTTGCCCAGCAACAAAGACATAAAGGCCGCGCGATACTTCTCCCTGTCGGTAAATATATTCCCCCACATCAAAATTGTAGACAGAGACCGCACCAGCAATCAGTTCCAACATGGCGGGGGGCAAATCACGAAAGACAGGTAAACGACGGATATGCGTTAAGATGAAACGGTCTGGCATAATCGTTATTCTCCGGTTAGACGCCTATACTAATTGTAGCCGACAACCGATTTTAGACCAAAGGCGATTTAACAATGGGGATAATATCCACTTATGACCAACCACAATTAGGGGCGGGTTATAATTCAGCCAGCGTTTAATATGGCCAAAAGGAAAAGTATTTTGAGCGAGAAGCGTCCGATTACCATTGATGATTTATATAAGATAGTTTATGTAGAAGACCCACAAGTTAGCCCTGATGGTCGTTATATCGCTTTTGTCAAAGTGACCGTAGATAGGCTAGAAAATGGTTACCAACGCAACATCTGGTTAGCGCCAACGGATGGCGGCGAACCATTCCAGATTACCCGTAGCAACAAAGATAGCACGCCGTGCTGGTCGCCCGATGGCAAAACACTGGCTTTTGTCTCAATGAGAAGCGAAAGGCCGCAAATTTACCTCTTGCCATTAATAGAAATGGGTGGCGAAGCACGCGCACTAACCAACGCCCAAACAGGCGCAACCAGCCCACAGTGGTCGCCCGATGGTGAATATATCGCCTATTTAAGCGGGGTGAACGCTGAAGAACGAGCGAAAGAAGACGCGGGCGAAACGCCAGAGCCGCCCAAAGATAAGCTAGAGATGGAGCAGCGGATAGCGCGCAAGATGCACGATGAAACTGAGCGCTGGGACCCGCGCCTTGTAGAGCGTATCCCCTACCGTGCGGGCACGGCCTATCTAGATGACCGTTACCAGCAAATTTATATCGTGCGCACTGCGGAAGGACTGGAGGGCGACGAGGCAAAACCGCGCCGCCTAACCAGTGAAGATACACACCATACCCCGCCACAATGGTCGCCAGATGGCACATATATTTACACATCGCGCGCTAAAGACCCTGAAGCAGATGAACCGTTCCGCCACTCGCGCATATGGCGTGTGCGCGTCGAGGATGGTGCGGGAGAATTTGTGCTCGATAGTGAAGCACCTATCAGCGATATGATGCCGCGTATTTCTCAAGATGGGCGCTATGTGGCTTTTGCGCGGGTACAGTTGCCATTGGATTCGCTCACTAAAGTAATGGCCTTGCCACTTGATGGGGGTGAACCATTAGCCCTAAATGCGGAAATTGACCGTTCGCCCGCAGGTTACGATTGGATGAGTGACGGCAAGTTAGCACTCAATGTGATGAACTATGGCGATACAGTGCTCTATCATAGCAACCCCGCAAATGGCGACTATGAGCAACGTTTTACAGACCGCATGGTTATGGAAGATTTTGACATGGCGGCAGATGGCGGCGTCGCCTTTGTGGGAAGCACGCCAGAAAACCCGTGCGAGTTATATTGGCTGCCCTCTGGTGCAGATAAGCCCCAGCAACTCACCCATTTCAACCAGCCGCTACTGGATGAAATCTATGTGCAGCCTGTGCAGGAAGTGCGTTATGAATCTCCTAACGGCGAAGTGCAAGGGTGGTACATCCTGCCAGTTGGTTATGAAGAGGGGCAAAAATACCCCTTAGCGCTCAATATCCATGGTGGGCCACATGGTATGTGGGGGCCAAGCACGCGCACTATGTGGCATGAATGGCAAGTTCATGCGGCCAGCGGTTACGTCGTGTTCTACTGCAATCCGCGGGGTAGCACAGGCTATGGTGAAGCATTCATCCAAGCGCTTCATGCTGATTGGGGCGATGTAGCGTTTAAGGATATTATGGCTGGTGTAGATGCCATGATAGAGCGCTTCGACTTTGTAGATGAGGCGCGGATGGCAGTTACAGGCGGTTCATATGGTGGTTATATGACTGCATGGGTTGTCGGGCATACAGAGCGCTTCAAAGCGGCTGTGACGCAACGAGGTGTCTATAATCTGGTGGCGTTCTATGGCGTGACGGATGTACCCATTCTCATTTCGGATTCGTTCGATACTGAACCCTGGGAAGACCCGCAAAAGCTATGGGAACACTCGCCACTCGCGTATGCCCATAACATCACGACGCCTTTGCTCATCATCCATGCCGAAAATGACTTCCGTGTGCCCATATCCGAAGCGGAACAGCTCTTCGCTATCGTGCGTAGAACAGGCAAAGCACCAGTCAAGTTCTTGCGTTACCCGCGCGATGGGCATGAACTCAGTCGCAGCGGCGAACCCAAACACCGCGCCAGCCGCTTGAGCGAAATGGTGGCGTGGTTTGACCAGTATTGTAAAACGGGAGAAGAGGCTTAATCGCCCGTAGCAAGTGCCATCAAGACAATGCGGCTATAATGCGTCACTTTGTCGATGATGTCGCGGCGCTCTTCTTCTGATAGCATTTGAAGCACAATTTGCACTTGCCCCATTAGGGTTTGTTGCACAGCATCGAAACGGGCGCGTCCCTCTTCTGTGAGCACTACGAGGACGGAGCGCCCGTCTTCGCTACTCCGCTCTCGTCGAACAAGCGGCGGCTGCATTTGCGAAAGGCGCTTCACTAACCCGCTCATGGTAGCGTTACTGAGATGATGCTCGCGGGCAATTTGGCCAATAGGACAGCTACCTCCGTGGTCATACAATGTGCGGAGGACGAAAAACTGGGGCGGGGTTAAGTTGTGGCGCATAAGATGGGCGGCTAGACGTTTCTCAGCGTCAGAAACAATCTGTAACAATAGCGTCCACACCGCACTGACATCTTGCTCCAGGTTATCAGTCATGGATGCCTTCACTCTCAGTTGTAGCGGCGACTTATGTGAAACTAAGTGTAAAGCGAAGTGGGGGTTCTGTAAATAAATTCGTGATAGAAAAACAGGGCGAGGGACTAAATTCCCCCGCCCGATTCACTTTTTACCTCGTTTTTAGCCAAGCGCATCCCAAACTTCTAGCTTGCCTTTAACGCGGCGAATGACCTCATCAGTGAATTCGCTGGTTGTAGCTTGGCCATGCAAATCTGGTGTGCGAACACCATCATAAACAGCTTCCAGCGTAGCCTCATAGATAGCGCGGCTGGCCTTAGATGCGGCATCGGTGCCAACATAGCGGAGCACAGCAGCACCGGCCAAAATCATCGCCATCGGATTAGCGATATTCTTCCCTTGCAAGCTGGGGGCTGTCCCATGCGGCGCTTCGGTGAGGGCGACTTTGACATTAAAGTCATCATCCATACTGAAGATGATAGACTCTGCACCAGCAATCGTGCCAAACATCTTCAGCACTAGGTCACTCAATGTGTCACCATCGCGGTTTAAGGCGGGGATGACAAGCGGCTCGCCCGTAGTCTCTAGCAGGAGCGCATAAGTCGCATCAATCAGCTGCGGGTTATAGCGCACATCGGGATAACGCTCTGCGGCGGCGTCTAGCTCTTCCTTCAACATCCCTTCATATACTGGGCTGACGGTATATTTGGGGCCACCAAAAACGGTCGCTTGTGAACGGCGCGCATAACGGAACGTGAATTCCGCCACAGCGCGGCATACGCGACGTGAAAGCTTGCGGGTGCTATAGGCCACTTCATCCAACCCTTCACCCTCACGCCATTCTTTAGCGTTATAAGCGCCATCGACAGCCATACGCACGACAGCAATCGGCGAATGCACACCGGCTACAGTGCGCACAGTGGGAATACGGCGACCAGTCCGCAGGATAATTTGGGCATCGAGCAATTCACGTAATAGCGCATTTGGGCTACCGACATCGTCGGGGTCACCGGGGGTAATCGTGGCGGCTTTAATGCCTAAGCCTGTTTCTTTAATGCGGGCAGCGGCCTCGTGAACGACACCGTTTTTCGTTTTGCGGCGATTTTCCAGCGAGAGGTCATAGGTTTCAAAGCCAATATCAGGTACACGGATAACATCCGGGTCTAAGACACGCAGGGCTTCATCTAGCAATTCTTGGCCAGTTTGGTCGCCCTGAAGAACGACAATGGTTCGTTTGCTCACAGTTAATCCTCAAGATGCTCACTCAGTGGAAACAGAACGGGCGTATTCTATCGAAGTATTGCACAATTTTGAATAGTTAGCACTGAAACAAATGAGCCAACGGCGTTACACAAAGAATTACTTTGCGCCGCTAAATAATTTGAGATAGAATAAATCGCATCGTCTAGCCTCCCGGCATCTACCGCAAAGAGCATGGTGATAGTCGGAGCAAATGTTCCGATTGAACATTTAGCGGTTTAGTTTTAGGAGGCTAAACATGAGCGAACAACAAAGGCCGTATAAGCGCGATTTGTACCGTTTTCCCTGGTCATCCAATGACAACCCAATTGGCTGGCTAGAGATTACGGACAAATGCAATATTTATTGTCGTGGTTGCTACCGTATAAACGGCTTGGCTGGTCATAAAACGCTGGAACAAATTAAAGAAGAAATTGACCTGCTGCAGGAATGGCGCAACTGCGATAATATCTCCATCGCTGGTGGCGAACCCCTGATTCATCCCAATATTTTAGACATTATTTCATACATTCGAGAGCGTGGGATGAAGCCCCATGTTTTAACCAATGGCGTCGCTCTAGAGCGCAACCCCGATTTACTAAAAGATTTAAAACGTGCTGGTGCAGCTGGTCTGACATTCCATGTTGATAGTGAGCAAAACCGCCCGCATTGGAAAAACAAAACAGAAATAGAACTCAACGAACTTCGCTTAAAATACGCGCGCATGGTAGCAGAGGTTGGCGGGCTGTTCGTCAATTTTGGCATGACAGTTTACCCAACGAATTATGACCAAATTCCAGAGGTAGTACGCTGGGCAAACCAGCATATCGACATTGTGCACGGGTTGGTTTTCATCACCTTCCGTGGCGCAGTGAACGACGGCAGCTTTAACTATTTCGTCAACGGCCAGCAGGTACAGCCCGAAGTATCTTATATGGCTGATAGTGACGAAGAGTTCCACGTCACATCAAAGGACGTTTATGCCAAGATACAAGAAGTACACCCACACTATGATGCGGCGGCCTATCTGGGTGGCACGGCATCCCATACCCGCATGACCTGGCTAGTGGCGGCACAAGTTGGGCGCAAGGGCAAGATGTACGGCTCAATCGGGCCAAAGACAATGGAGATGGTGCAAACAGTTTATCACTGGTGGAACGGGCGCTATATGGTTTACAAGCGTAGCCACAAGCTGACCAAACTCGCCATTTTCCTCAGCCTGTTTGATAAGAATATGCGCAAAGCCACCACCGCATTCTTCAAGGATATATTGCGCAACCCGTTACGGCTTTTCCGCCGCACTTATGTACAAACCATCGGCATTGTTCAAGGCCCAGACATGCTGGAAGATGGCAGTTCCGATATGTGCGAGAGCTGCCCAGATATGACCGTATGGGAAGGCAAGCTGGTCTACTCCTGCCGTATGGATGAATGGCGGAAATATGGCAATTACGTCATCGCCCAAAGAACAGATGTAGAGCCGCAAGTTGTGCCAATTGCAGATATAGAGGCACAAAAGAACTAACCGCCATTTTTTCAATGCTAGCAGACACTATCAAGCAGCCTTTGACCTATACAGTCGAAGGCTGTTTTGTTTGAGAGCTGTGCAAATGAATGACGATTCGCCAACGATGGGCAGCCGATTCTAGCCCTATGCGGTAGAAT
>DAOTWU010000466.1:0-6033 GCA_034435735.1 Anaerolineae bacterium
CCAAAGCCTAATCCAACCAATGCCCCACCCGCTGATGGGGAAGAACTTGTCACAAAAGGATAGCTACCATGGTCAACATCTAATAATGTGCCTTGTGCCCCCTCACAAAGCATTCTCGCATCGTCTTTCAAACGCTGGTTGATATAAACAACGGTATCTTGAATATAGGGGCGGAGGCGTTCAGCAGCTTGGAAATACGCTTCGGCACTTTGTTGGGGGTTTAATGTCTCTGCGCCCATCCGCGCCAGAGTTTCATTCGCTTCTTCAATAGCGCTATAAAGCGCATCGGCAAAACTTTCTGGCTCTCGCATAAGGCCAACGCGAATCCCTTTGCGGTTGGTTTTGTCGCTATAGGCGGGGCCAATACCGCGCAACGTTGTACCGATAGCATCATCCCCGCGCGCTTTTTCATGAGCACCATCCAGAGCAATGTGGGCAGGTGTAATGATATGGGCGCGGTCGCTGATTAACAGGCGGTCGGGCGTGATTTCTACGCCGAGTTTGGCCAGGTTATCAATCTCATGAACAAGATTAACAGGGTTGATAACCATGCCATTCCCCAACACGCAAACCGCATTTTCATGTAAGATTCCGGAAGGAATGAGATGTAGCTTAAAAACCTCACCGCCCACAAAAACAGTATGGCCGGCATTATCACCACCAGCATAACGCGCTACAATATCGGACTTAGAGGCAAGGTAATCTGCAATGCGACCTTTTCCTTCGTCCCCCCACTGTGCGCCAATGAGTATTGTTACGGGCATGGTCTACTCCCCTTGATGTTGTTCATTACCCGCCCTATTCTACCGCAAGTTGCGCTATGCTAAAGGTGTAATAAGGTTTAGGATGTGCTATTTTGTTGACCCAGAGTAATCGTTATTTGCCGCTGCCCCCATGTTTCAAGGCGATTTTGTGGGCCTAGTGCTAGTGCTGAGCCTCGAGCAATACTGATAGCGAGTATGTCAGGACGGGAAACCAAAGCCTCATGAGCGGTTGGTGATTCTGTCAGGCTGGCAATT
Source organism: Anaerolineae bacterium (assembly GCA_034435735.1). Taxonomy (GTDB): domain Bacteria; phylum Chloroflexota; class Anaerolineae; order Aggregatilineales; family Phototrophicaceae; genus S146-30. The sequence goes on from DAOTWU010000466.1 coordinate 1,020, forward strand.
GCAGGCAGAATTAGCGCGTTTTCTACCAAACCAACACCTTCCACCAGCCCTTGTGGAGCGATTATCCACGCCCCCAAGACATGAGCAGCAAGCCCCTCAGCAAATACAATAGCGCCATTTTCTAAAGCTGACTTAACGCCATTTAGGACAGGGCCGCTGAGCATACCTTTCAAAGCCAGCGGGTTATCGGCATCCTCAATCATCACCATACTTGCTTCTTGAATCTGGCGTTCAATGACTTCATCAGGCTCTCGCATCAAGTCAGGGGTGTATCCTGTTGGCGCACCGAGGTCATCCAAATCATCCAAAACAGATGTATCATCAGGGTTTAAGGTCAGATAAACTACACCAGCATCTGCCGCTATAGCACGCTCTAAGGCTTGGGCGCGTAAGGGGCTGCCAGCGGTATTCCCTCCAGAAAGCACTAACCAGCCACGGCCAGCATGCCATCGCAAAATAGGTTCAGCCATCATACCTCCGATAGAACATAGGCAGCGATTGCCGCAGACATCAGCGCAACTGATAGCGGCAATGCCTCTTCATCAAAATCAAAGCGCGGGTGATGATGAGGGTAGTGGAGGTCACGTGCTTCATTGGCCGAGCCAACAAAGAAAAACATGCCAGGAATGTCTTGCATAAACAATCCTACATCCTCCGCCCCCATAGTGCGCTCTTCCATATCAAACCGGCTTTCGTCTATAAATTGGGCGAATACTTTCCTAAGGCGCTCAGCCACCTCAGGGTGATTATAGACCGGCATTGTAGAATGTTCGATTATGACTTCAGCAGTGCAACCTAATGCGGCGGCTGTATTTTGAACGATTTCTTGAATACGTTGCGAAACAAGGTCTCTCACTTCGGGATCAAAAGTGCGAATAGTGCCAGATAATTCTGCAGCAGAAGGAATGATATTAGTCGCAGTGCCACTATGGAAGGTCGTCACTGATACGACCGCTTGCTCTAAAGGCGGCACATTTCGGCTGACAACGCTTTGCAAGGCTGTAACGATGTGTGCGCCACAAACAATGGGGTCAACTGCTAAATGCGGCGCAGCTCCATGACCGCCCTTCCCCGTTATTTTTATATGTAACTCCGATGAGCCAGCCATTACATAACCATCGGCAAGCCCTAAAACACCAAGCGGGCGTTCATTCCACAGGTGTAACCCTAGCGTTACATCGGGGCGCGGATTTTCCAAAACCCCATCAGCAATCATAGCTTTAGCACCTGCACCAATTTCTTCTGCTGGTTGGAAAACAAATTTAATGCGCCCTTTGATTTGAGCGCGATATTTAGCAAATATTTTGGCGACACTCAAAGCAATAGCCGTATGCCCATCATGTCCACAAGCGTGCATTTTGCCATCTACTGCCGAAGCATACTCTACTTGATTTTGCTCATGGATAGGTAAGGCATCCATATCAGCGCGAACTAACACTGTAGGGCCATCTTCATCACCCTCTAGGACGCCGACAACACCCGTTTTACCCACACCGGTTTGAACCTCTATACCGAGTTCGGCCAGCGTTTGTGCAACAATGGATGCTGTACGCACTTCTTCGAAGGCCAACTCTGGTTGGCGGTGGAAATCTCTGCGATAGGCAATAAGCTCATCGCGCAAGGCATGAGCTTCTGCGAGGAAATCAATTTTTGTCATAGTTAAACTCGTTTTACCGTTCTAATTGAATCACACGGAAATACTCGACATAACGCACCTCATCATGAGCCGACTGGCGGTCACGGGCACGCTCCCGAACACGCTCGGCCATCGCTTCCATATCGGGAATCTGGCTGCGATGCTCATGAAGAGCGCGAATTTTATCTTCTATCCAATCTGTGACATCCACCTTTGTTGTAAAGTCTGTAGCACCTGCAATGTAGATGGTTAAGACCTTATGCGGGGGCAAACCTTCATCGCGCTCTAGCTCGATGAAATTAAGGCGGTCACGGGCAGTTGGATATACAGCATCTAAAGTAGCTGCACCAATAGCGCGGTGGTCTGGGTGATTAAGCGCGCGCGTGCCATACCAATAGACGGTGGGGTCACAGGTCACAACAATATCAGGGCGTTTGAGCCGTATCATACGGGTAATATCACGCCGCAACTGTAGTGTGGGATACAATTCACCATCTGGATAACGCAAAAATACGACATCTTGAACCCCAAGCGCAGCAGCAGCGCGGCGTTCTTCCTCTTCACGCATAGCAACAAGTTCTTCATGGGTCATATTAGGGTCAGCGCTGCCTTTATCCCCGCTTGTTGCCAAAACAAAGGTAATTTCTGCACCGCGAGCAGCCCACCGTGCAAATGTACCTCCAGCAAAAAACTCAGGATCATCAGGATGTGCAAAGACGCCTAATACCCGTAAAGGTTGTTTCTCTTCTGTCATGCAATCCCCTTATCTATCAGCACGGCGAGCACCAGGCGGAAGACCACAATCGCAATCACCATCCCCATGCTTTGTGCAAGGCTCTTTTGCTTTACGGGCTAGCGCTTCTAATTCTTCAAGCGGGATAATATCTTCTCTGTGAACCCACTTACGCACATCTTCCCCATCTTCATTAGAGATGATTACGGTAACCGCATCTTGTAATGGATGCACATCTATCACACGCCCTTGCCCAAAAGGCGTGCCAATACGTTTGCCCCGTTTAGGCAATTGCTTGCGTGCCTCTACATACTGTTCATATTCATACACCAAACAGCAACGCAAGCGCCCACACATACCGGTGATTTCTGAGGGGTTGAGGGAAATGCCTTGCATCTTCGCCATTTTAATGGAGATGGGGCTAAAATCGGTCAAGAAAGTACTACAACAACGTGTTTCCCCACAAGCACCATAGCCACCTAACAATTTAGCAACATCACGCGGGCCAATTTGCCGAATTTCAACCTTTGCATCAAAATGGCGGCTAAGCTCATTCCAAAGGCGAGTTGTATTGATTTTTTGCTCTGCACTACACAAAAAGGTTATCATAGAGCCATCGTAGTTATAATGTGCCGCCACAAATTTAACGCCTTCGTAGCCACCAAGCTTTTCAGCAAATTCGCGGCAGGTTTCTAAAGCTTCTGGCTGGCGTTCCATCCAGTGTTGGCGCAGTGCAAGGTCTCTTGGGGTTGCAGGGCGTAAGATAGGTAAATGTTCGCGCTCTTCGTTATCATCAACAACAGCGAACCCCATCACCTGCCCCATCTGGCGGCCTCGTGATGTTTCTACGATAACATAATCACCCGGCTGTAAATCCGGGTAATCGCTGTAATCAAAATGATAGAGCTTACCGACTTTGTGAAAACGGACACCTGCAACTTTATATTGTTGCTGTTCCGATGATTTCTCGATTTCCATAGATACTTAACACCTTTTGGCTAAAATAACTCACGTTTATCATAAAAAATATGCTTGATAAAAGTCAATCTTGCAATGTATAGCAGGATGCCATTTAATATGAACGACGCAAAGTTGGCTTACTGTAAATAATAAAACAGCCATACACAACCGCGAAAGAGGCCGTAACGCATGGGCACGCTTACAATGAAATTCGGCGGCTCGGTGGTGGGAACCCCGGCAGCACTGAAACAACTCGCTCAGATTGTACAACAAGAGCATCAAGCTCGCGGGCAATTGGTACTGATTGTTTCTGCATTAGATGGTATCACAGACCAACTCTATGATGCTATTCAACAAGCATTATTGGATAATCGGCGAGGTTACCGTCGCATCTCTGCTAATTTGAGAACTCGTCACCTAGCCCTTATTAACCAATTATCTTTAGGAGATATTGAGCAGCGCTCGCTAGAAGCCGATATTGACCAGCTATTTTTTGATTTGTTGGCGCTTTGCCAAAAGCTGGCAGAAACGACAGGCGATGTGCCAATGAATGACACGATGGATGCGATTCTGGGGTTTGGCGAGCGCCTATCTGCCAGAATTATCGCCGCTTTTTTGCGTCAGCACGGGCTACGAGGAGTTGCATTAGATGCCACGCATCTCATTGTCACTGATGACGTGTATGGCAATGCAACACCAGACATGAAACTAACCCGTAAGCGTGTTGAAGAGAATTTATTGCCTTTGCTAGAAAGAGGCATTATCCCAGTAGTGACGGGATTTATTGGCGCAACCAAAAGTGGAAAGCCGACAACGTTAGGGCGTGGGGGTAGTGATTATACGGCCTCCGTCATTAGCGCAATTATCGAGGCGGATGAGTTATGGATGTGGTCAGATGTTGAAGGCATGATGACCTGCGACCCAAATATTTTCCGTCAAGCTAGAGTAATTCCCGAACTCAGCTATGAAGAACTGGCGGAGATGGCTTACTTTGGGGCAAAAATCATCCATACAAAAATGATATGGCCTCTAAGAGACCACAATATTCCACTACGGGTACGGGGTGTTTTCACTCCCGAAGCAACGGGAACGCTTATTCATGCTAATGCCAATTCAAATCACAACCCAATCAAAGCAGTCACAGCTATTCAGGGGATAGGGTTACTCAGTGAGCAAAGTGGAACACTGATTAAAATCACAAAACTTGTGGATGCCTTACTTTTTGATGTGCTGGGCACACGGGCAGAGGTCACTATTTCGGCACAATCAGCCTCTCGTAGCTTCATATGCTTCGTCATCCCCACAAGTGCCGGACCAGAAGCCGTCCGTACTATGCACGCTGAACTATCCCAAAAGCTCAACAACACAATAGAACAAAGCCATTGGGAAGCGCAGCCTGTCAGTATTGTGACTGTTATAGGTTCAAAATTTGATACTCAAGCAGGTATCACAGCCAAAGTACTACAGGCATTGGAGGGAATACGGATTCTGGCACTGGCGCAAGGCCCATCATACTGTAGTCTTTCGGTTGTTATAGAACCGAAAGCAATGCGCCAAGCAATAGAGCAAATTCATGCCCTAATCTAGAAGCGGGAAAGATAGTTATCTAGCTCCCAACTCGTGACTTGGCGGCTATAAGCGGCGAACTCTTGCCGCTTAGCCTCCAAATAACGGTCACTAATATA
>DAOTWU010000467.1:0-4432 GCA_034435735.1 Anaerolineae bacterium
AGGTGTGCCCTCTGGAATAGGTTTGGTAACTTGCAAGTTCTCACCGCCCTCTGCTACTTCTGGAACAAAGTCTGGAAGCAATTCCTCGACGCTGCGAATGTTTTTGTTGGCATAAGCGAGCAGGGTAATAAGGAAGCCCGCGCCGCCCAGAATAACGAACATTAGCCCCATGCCCGCGCCTTCACCTGTGCCTACAAGCGGCGCGACAAGTGACCAGCCTTCTGCACCAACAGCTGGCTCGAAGACATTATCGGCCAATGGGCCAACCAATAAAAAGCTAATCGGGGTGAGCAGCATAGAGAGCTGTTGGGTAACCGAGAAAACCCGCCCCTGAACATCGGGCGCAACTTTGGCCTGTAACAATGCCATAAATGCAGCATTGGCAAAAGAGACAGGGATGAGGAATGTAAATACGGTGATGGCCAACGCCAGATTGGTCTGGCTCATGCCCACAAAAGCCAAATTCAAACTCAAGAGGGCGATGCTGGGCATGATGATGTTGATGCGCTTCTTTGGCCCTTTCCAAATGCCCATTAACACACCGCCAACTAATGCGCCAAGGTTCAAGATGCTTACAATGACGCCAAGTGCCGCCTCATCGTGATTAGTGCGGGATAGAATATATGGGGTGCTCAATACACCTGTGCCAGCAACTAAAAAGTTGACCAATGAGACGAATAGCATCGTATAGAGCAGTGGTCGCCGCCCCCAAAGGTAACGGAAACCGCTAATTGATTCTTTCCATAGCGCGCCTTTTAGCGCTTGGCCCTCATCTGTGGATTTGGGGAACGGAATCCGCACACGCAACACGACAGTAACAGCAATGAGGAACGTCAACAGGTCAATGATAATTGCACCCGTGACGCCAACTAGCCCATAAATGAGACCAGTGATAGCTGGGGCTAATAGTCCTGCACTGGGCTGTGCCATTTGCATTAGGGCGTTGGCGCGATTACGTTGTTCATCTGGCACAAGCATGGTAATACTTGCCGACATAGCAGGCCCTTGGAATACCGCGAAAATGGCCTGTATAAACACCACTAGATATAAATGCCATAGCTGAAAATTCCCGCTCAGGAAGCTGAATAAGAGCAGTAATGTGCCTAATGCTTGACCTGCATCAGAAAACGCCATCATATACCGGCGGTCAAAGCGGTCTGCTAGCGCACCTGAGAAGCCTGCTACCAAAATTTGGGGCACAACCATGAAGAAGGCCACTAGGGCCAGTGGGGTGGCGTTGCCAGTGTCGTTATAGACCCAAATGCCAATCGCTAGCCCGCTGATATTGCTGCCAATGAGTGAAAAAACCTGTGTTAATAATAATATGTAAAAAGTACGCATATTGGTTTGGGGTAGCGCCTGTTTCCCCTGTTCCATAAGTTCCTCCTATGCATTGTTGTATTGGTGAATACGTGAAAATCTCATAAAAGGTTCTATATTCGTGTAAATTCGGAAAACTTTTCGGTGAACTGAAGATTTCTTTATAAATTTTTCGAAATTTTTCATGGCTTTAATGTTTGACGAAACATTACATGTGGTGTATATTTGTTACAGATGGCTATTTGTTTCGCAATATTTAGGAGGTTTGAATGCCCGGGAGAAAATCAAAAGTTCTCGTCGTTGAAGATGATGAGAGCATGAGCAACCTCATTGCGGACTTTCTCACCAAGCATAAGTACAGTGTCACGACGTTTTCTGATGGGCCAGAAGCCATTGAGTATGTTCGTCAGCGTGGTTTGCCCCATATCGCCTTGATTGATTTGGGTTTGCCGAGCATGCACGGTTTTGAAGTGGCCTCTAATTTGAAGCGCATGGCCGATGTGCCGATTATCTTCGTCACTTCAACAGGTGATACTGAAACTATTGTGCAAGGTTTGAAGAAGTACGCAGAAGACTTCATCGTTAAGCCATTTGAACTGCGTGAGTTAGAAGCCCGTATTGAAGTTGTGTTGGCGCGTATGCCCAGCCTAGACTATGCAAGTGAACCTATTGTAAAAGTTGATGAGAACCTCAGCATCGACTTTGCCCATAACCGCATTATTGTGAATGGTAAATATGTCAGCCTGACGCCGACGGAATCGGTCATGCTGCATGTACTTTTGCGTAATGCTGGGCGTGTTGTAGAGAACCGTATGCTGATTGCCCGCGTTTGGCCAGCAGAAGAGGTCTATGACGATACGTTGCGCGTTCACATGCACCGTTTACGCCGTAAGCTAGAGGCGGATTCACACCATCCTCATTATATTCGTACTGAACGCGGTGTTGGGTATATTTTCACTGTCCGTCCGCCGGACTTGTTCGGGAATGATAATGCCTAAAAGTGTTCAATACAATTTGTCGGGGGACGGATATGGGGCGGACAGGTTGTCTGCCCTATGTCTTTTCACAGGTTTCACGATTTGCCAAACACACATGGTAATAAAACCTATATCTAGCCACTGCCCCGCCCGTAAGCCGAGCACTTCAAGCGCATAATCGCCCCGCAAAAAGCCCAGTATAAAGTGTATACCTGCAATCATCGCGATGGCTAACCAAATACGCCGTTGCTGTAGCCAGTCTCGCCAAGTCACAAGTGCCATACAAGCAAGCGCAACAATACTCGCCCCTATGCCTAAAACCTGCACATTATAGCGAGGGGCAAAAATGCCGAAAATATCCTGCGCTTCCCATACAAGCCAAGCAGGATAATCGGCTAGCGAACTCACCTCTGCACCATAGGCGCAACCTGTCGCATAGCATCCCGTCCAAGCACTAACACTGAGCAATATCGCCCCTATAGCCAGTTTGTTCCATAAATGCTCTTGTGCTATTGGTCGCCAATGCCGCACCAGACGTATGCCCAACCAAGCCCCAACAACTGCACCATGCCAATCGAGACCACCACGGTCTAAGCGCAAAAGTTCATCAGTATGGTAAGCAAAATATGACCAATTCAGTGCGATGTGAACAAGGCGCGCAATGAATATCCCCGTAGCCAACCCGACGATGAGCGCATCGAAATAATGCCCGCGTTTTTGTGGTGCGCGCCAGATTATCCAGCCGCCAGTGAGGAGAATGGCGAGACTGGTGAAGAAAGTGAAGGCGTTGAATGTATAGGGGCCTATAGAGATGAAGGGGTCTATAACTGGCATATGGTTGCGCTTTTAAGAGGGGCGGGGGTGCTCTCCCCGCCCCAATTGAGAACATCTAGATGATTTTGAAAACCAGTTTCGCCAGCCGCAAAATACCCTGGCTCCACGGCACACGGTGCGAAACACCGCTTTGATTTTTGAAGCTATCGAGATTATCAACATACCACTGGTAATTGCGGATAAGCGCCTCTTTGTTAGAGTATTTGGGATTGAAGCCCAAAACACGCTCCGCTTTTTCAATTGAGACAAACGACTCTTTGCCAGCGGTGTCATACACCCACTTATACAGTGGCGACAGCCGTAATGCTTCCAGAATGCGCAAAATGAAGATAGCGGGACCTGCGGGAATAGGGCGGATTTTCTTCCCATGCCCCGCATAATCGAGCACAGCTTGGTAGTCTTCGCGGATAGTGCCGAATTCTTTCGCGCCGATGTTGAAAATGTCATTGACTACATCGCGGTCTAATGTCGCACAGAGATAAATCGCCTCGCAAAGGTCTTCTACGTCAAGAAGCTGGTAACGGTTATTGCCACTGCCAAGAACAGGGAAACTGTGTCCCGTATAAGCCCAATCATAGAGCAGGGCGAAGACGCCTAAACGCTCTGGCCCAATGAATGATTTGGGGCGGATAATTGGCACACATAGGCCTTTTTGCTGGTATTCTAGGCAGACTTTTTCGGCCTCTATTTTGGCTTCGCCATAAGGCCCAACACCGACAAGCTCGTCATCTTCATAAATGGGGTGATGGTCTGGCACACCGTAGACCGCTGTTGAAGAAATCATGATGGCGCGTTCAACGCCATGTTGTAGGGCAGAGTCCATGATGTTCCGCGTGCCATCAACATCTGTTGTCCAGATGTCTTCTGGGCTATAGAGCGGCAGGGCGGCGGCGGTGTGCACCACAATATCCACGCCTTGCATCGCTTCATCGACTTTGGCACGGTCACGAATGTCACCGCGTATCTCCGTGATTTGGTCACGCTCAGGATAATTGAACTCGGCAATATCCAATGACACAACGCGATGCCCGCGCTCCAATAGATAGCGGACAAGGTTGATGCCCAGGAAGCCAGCGCCGCCGGTGATGAGGTAGGTTTTGCTCTCTTGTTCGGTCACGTCTTTATCTCCGTGTACTTACTCCACGCACACAGAAGGCGCATTGAAGCGCCCTCATCATGCGATAATCTACAAAGCATCCTTTGAACAACGCACTAGTTTAACCCGAAAATGGCACCCATCCTATGCCTTTATGCCCGAAGTTAAAATGTTCGGGATGGAGAATTTCCGCCAGAATTTCCAG
>DAOTWU010000468.1:0-2051 GCA_034435735.1 Anaerolineae bacterium
GCCGTGCGGCAATCTTTTCGTCGTAGTGTCGCTGTGTCATAGTACCTGCTTGATATTGACGGATATAAAGTGCATAGCATTGTATGCCGCCCCCCTCTGGAACAAAAGGGCTGGTTGGGGTAGAGATGAGGGGCTATTCTGTGGCGATGGCGGTCACATGTAATGGGAGATTTAGCGCCTCTTGGTTATGCTTGCTGAAGTTCATCACTATGAAGCCGACAATACGTCCATCAGGGGTGCGGCGCTCAAATATATCCTCAGCGATTTCTTCCATGCTCGCGGGCACGTTTTCAAAAATCACCTCCAATATGTCACCGTCTTTGTCATACCAGACTTTCATGCCTGCCATAAGATTGAGCCTTTCTTTGACCTGTTGCTGAAAAACGCCGTGAGAATAAAAGTATCACCATCTAACATCTTTACAACAACCAATAAGAACTTACTTGTTACTGGCGTTGTATTGTAATAACGATGGTAAACATGCACCGTTTTATCTGCATCGGTAGCAATAACTATTTCGGGGGATGAAATTGTTTCTCTAATTTTATTCAGCTGCTCAAGCATTTCTGGATGCTCCAGAATATGGTTTTGGCGTTCAGATGTTAGGCGAATTTTTCTTCCATTATGGTCTATGAATATCAGTGGCTCATCATTCATCATTATCCTCACATCGGTTACATGTATTTTACTATAGTTTGATAGTCTTCTCTTTCAGGGATTGTTTGGAACAAAAGGGCCGGTTGGGGTAGAGTTCAACTGCGCCAGTAGAGGCAGAAAGGTGATGATATGGGGCGTATGATTTATTATGTGGCGATGAGCCTTGATGGTTATATCGCCGATGATGCGGGCGGTGTCGAATGGTTAGAGCAAGTGCCGATGGATGGCGAAGATATTGGCTATGAAGCTTTTTACCAGACATTGGGCGCGGTGGTGATGGGGGCAGCGACTTATGAGCAGATTTTGAGTTTTGGGCTAGAACGTTACCCTTATCCCAATGTTGAATCGGTTGTGATGACCTCGCGGCAGTTGCCACAGCCTGAAGGCGGGCAAGTGCGTTTTAGTAACGAACCGTTGGCGGTGGTGGTGTCCGATTTGAAAGAGCGGCATGACAAAGATATTTGGCTGGTAGGGGGCGGGCGGTTGGCCGCAGCAGCAGAAGATAGCGGCTTAATTGACCTGTACGAAGTGACGGTGATACCGCGTTTGCTGCGGGCTGGCGTGTCGCTATTCGCTCCACGGGCTGGCGGTTCAGATATACGGGCGTTGCGCTTAGTCGAACATCAGGTGCTGCGCAATGGCATGGTGCGGCTGAAGTATGAACGCGCTTAAGGGGAACGGCGCGGCGTTACCATCCCCCTGCTGCTATGGACGGTAGTCAGGATTTTCGCGGACGATGAGGGCCGCGCAATCATTAGAACGCGGGTCGGTGATGTGGTTATAGAGGATGCCGCGCGGGCGAAAGCCATTATGAATTTGCATGGACAGCGTCGGGTCGGTCAGTTCGCCTTGTGCGACAAGTTCGACATAGGTCTCAATGCTCATCTGGTCGCGATAGCGCTCATACCCCGGCAACATACCCCCAGCAATCTCCCCGCGTAGATTGAGCTTTTTCACCAGTTCCCGACGGGCGCGGTAGAGCGCACTGCCCACGCCGCGCCGTCGGTAATTGGGGTGCACCATTAAATCCGCGCCATAGAGCCATTCGCCATCGGGTTCATGCGTGGTCAGCCAACCGTTGCCAATGGCTTCCATGAAGGTGTGTTGAATATGGTCAAAATCGAAGTGGCGGCGCAAAGTCGTCGTAGAGCCAACGATGACCTGCTGACCATTTTCCTCTAATAGGGCGACAAATTGCCCCTCTGGAAAAGTGGCGATGTGGCAGCGGTATTTTTCCGCTGTGAACAATTCTTCATCGGTGAGCGTGGGGAAGATAAGCCGCTGTAAAGCCTCTAGCTGTTCAACATGTGCCTCTGTGGTGTTGGTGACAGTCACAGCGCTCATGGCAAGCCTCCGATAAAAACTGTTTTCGTCTCCATATAGTCTTCTAGCCC
>DAOTWU010000469.1:0-2539 GCA_034435735.1 Anaerolineae bacterium
GGGGAAACGCGCATCGGGCAACTAGCAGCTTTATATGAACGGGCAAAACTAGTGTTAGGGCCAGATAGCGGGCCATTGCACTTAGCAGCAGCAGTCGACACACCAACAGTTGCCCTATATGGGCCAGCAGACCCGATTGAATTTGGCACATGGGGAAGCCCCAAAAAACACAAAATCATTACTACAGAGATAGCGTGTCGCCCCTGTCGTGTGCTCGATTGGAGTGATGATGAGCCAGCCAATCACCCCTGTGTAACTGCAATTACCATAGCGCAGGTATTAAACGCAGCGCGCACTATTCTCAATCACCACCATTAATCAGGAATAACCACTTTATCCAAATCTGGTTCGGGCGATGGATATATAGGATTCATCGCCTCAAGCGTTTCTACAATGGTTCGGGTTATCACCAAATTGCGGTACCATTTGCGATTGGCGGGGACGATATACCAGGGGGCATAAGGGGTATTGCAGCGGGAAATCGCATCTTCATAGGCACGCATATACTCAGTCCAGCGTTGGCGTACAGCTAAATCGCCATGAGAAAATTTCCAATGCTTTTCAGGATTATCAAGGCGTTCCTGAAAACGCTCTCGCTGCTCTTCTTTGCTGATATGCAAATAGAATTTCAGAATGCGAGTGCCACTGTCTGTTAAAAGACGCTCAAAAGCATTGATATGGTCATAACGCGCTTGCCATACAGATTCGGGAACTAGTTGGTTCACACGAACAATTAAAACATCTTCATAGTGGCTTCGGTTGAAGATACCAATATAACCACGGCGCGGCGCATGACGATGAATGCGCCAGAGAAAATCATGAGCGAGTTCCTCTTCTGTTGGCGCTTTGAAGCTAGTGACTGTTACGCCTTGTGGGTTAACACCTTCAAATACCCGTTTAATTGTGCCATCTTTTCCACCTGCATCCATGGCCTGAAGCACAATTAGTAAAGCCTGTGAACCTTGCGCATAAAGTCGCTCTTGTAGCTGGCGTAAGCGTGCTTGCAGATTTTTCAGTTCGGTTCGGGCGGCTTTTTTAGTCCACTGTCCAACATAGGACGGATTATAATCAGTCAAAGATAAGGGTTTATCAGTTGGGGGGATAAGTGGTTGTGTGGTCATTTTCAACGTTCTTGCAAAATAGATTCATATTTAGGGGCGACAGTTCGGGTCTGTTCATGACTATATGTGACCATGCCCGGTCCTGCCCCTTTAATCTTTTTAACATACTTGCGCCGTGTCACATCCACTATAACACGGCTTTCATTTCTACGGGCGCTATAATAAGCCGCAACAGATGCTGCTTTGTCGATTAACTCATCAGAGATACGGCGGCCATCATTGCGAATAATCACATGCGAACCTGGTACACCGCGCGCATGTAACCACAAATCTTGAGGGCTACCATGCTTGAATGTCACTAGCTCATTTTGGCGGCTATTGCGCCCAATCCACACAACAAACCCATCAGGAGTAACAACTTTAAGCGGGCCGCTTTTCCCGCCGCCACCTATCCGTTTACGATTGCCTTGCAAATAACCGCGGGACTGTAACGCTTGCTGCACATCATCAATTTCTGGCCAGCTAGAAGCGTGCTCTAAATCAACAGCCAATTGCTCCAAATAGGCTAATTCCGTTTCCGTCTCTTGAATAAGTTGGGGGACATCTTCCAGCGCAGATTTAGCCTTATTGTAGCGCTTGAAGTAGCGCTGCGCGTTTTCCACTGGAGAAAGTTCAGGGTCTAGTTTAATAACCAGCTCTGGACCTTCGGCATCATAGGGCGCTCGTAATTCTGTTTGGCCAGGTTGAATAGCATATTGGTGAGCGAGTATTAATTCTCCAGATTGGCGTAAACGCTCACGCTCTGCATCATCTGTCACCGACTGCTGGAGCGAGGCTAGTTTTGCACGCAACTTAGCACGCGCTTCTTCTATAGCGGCAAAAACCGGTTTTTTAGCTGCGGTATAAGCCTCTTCACCAACTGGGGCACCATAGTAAAGCTCTAAAGCCTGGCTAACGCTATCAACGGACTTCCAACCAGGCATGTGCTCAATAGGATAAACACTATAAGCGTGAACACCGCTATCATCTTCAACAACACCGGGCTGCCATTCGCGAACGCCTAAAGTGGACATCAGCTCTTGCATAGCAGAAAAGATCGCTTCAGGGTCAACATCTTTCGCCAGCTTATTCACTTCACCAGAAGCACGAAAAACGATCTCTTTAGCAAGTAGCGGGCTAATCCCGAGAATGCGTGAGGATAGCAATGAAAAAGCTTTGCGCTTAGGGTCTTGATTTTGGTCAAAAACACCGAACATGTCAGTAACTGACATAGCCAACGGGTCATGACGCCCAGTCATTGGGGGCGGTGGCACATATTCATGGGCAGGCAAGCTTAAGCGATAGCGATTATCTTCAGGCCCAACACGACGAAGGCAGTCAATAATTACACCATCACGAACTAGCAAGATATTACTACGACGCTCCATAGGCTCAACAATAATGGTCACTTCGCCCTTAGGGCCAGAAACATCTATATG